>JAISPD010000030.1 GCA_031275175.1 Mycoplasmataceae bacterium | reverse complement strand
TGAACATTTGACAAACTATTAATCGAATTCAAAATGATGGATTCAGTTTGTGATAATGTCATTTGGCAAATAAAATAATATTTTGAATTATTAAGAAAAATCAAAAATTAACAAATTTGTCTTAAAATATCCAATTTTTTTGAAAAAAGTTAAAAATAATTTAAGTTTAATTTAAGAGCTCATTATGTTTAATAAATGCAAATATAGCGTTGATTTATCGGCATTTGTGTGTGTGGACGCAAAACTTTCTCTGTGAATACTTACACTTTTGCAATATAATATCACTACAAATTATTCACAATGTGAAGTTTGCAAAAAAAAAAAAAAAAGAGGAAAATTTAAGAAATATATGGAAAATGTCAAATTTATTAACTTTAGAATTACAGAAAGCGATAAAAAATCTTTTGAAGAATTCAGTAAAACTATCGGATTGAGTGAATCAGCTATCTTAACTGCCTTCATCAAGAAAGTGATTTCTACGAGAAAAATCCCTTTTGAATTTAGTGAGCATGAAAAACAAGAAGCTGTAGAAGTCAATCAAAATATCCAAAAATCTATGAATCAGCGATTTCTTGATTCGTTAGATAAACTCAAAGAACAAGTAGAACGTTTGCAAGCTATTTCTAAACAAAAACTAAAACAATAATCATTAATTCTCCAACAAAAAATCTATAAACAATTTGTTTATTTTTATGCTAGTATTTTTTCAATGTTATTTGTGGCTCTACGATAAAGCGCACTAAATAGATTCACTTTATTCTAAAGTTTTTCACTTCCTATTTTTACCACTATTAATTTTTATAAAATTATTGTTTGTTTTCAGTCGAACTTTCAGTTTGGGCTCTTCTAAAATTTGACCTAGTGTAATTACCACGAGTAAATCGCTTGTGTTGAATGAAATTATACTCTGGTTTCTTTTTTACAATCTCTGGTAAAATGATTTCTTCATCTTTTTTACCAACAACTGATAATGGTTCTCCTACCGATTCTGCAATGGCATCACACATAACAGATATTAATAGTCAAACAGTTTTGATGGAACTAGAATTGGCAGGAATTAAAAAATCTACCAAATCAGGATCAGCATTTGTATTTGCAAAAGCAATTACTGGGATGTGTAACTTACGTGCCTCCATTAATGCATTATGTTCGTGAATGGGATCTGTAATAATCAAAGCTTGTGGTAAATAACGCATGGTACGAATACCACCTAGAAATTTACTCATTTTTTCAACTTCTTTAGTCATCATCATTTGTTCTTTTTTAGAATATTTTTTAATCTCATCTGATATTTGCAAAGCAATTAATTTATTTAATTTATTAATTGAATTATTAATTGTTTTAAAATTAGTTAACGTTCCACCAAGTCATCGTTGATTAACATAAAAACATTTTACACGTTTAGCTTCATTTTTTACATGTTCCTTGATAATTTCACCACGTGTACCCACTAATAGTACGGCACCACCATCACGTGAAATATCATGTAAAAAATTGTATGCTCGGTCTAAAAATACCATTGTCTTTAAAATGTCAATTATCTGTGCTCGATTACCCTTTTTGGGATAAATGAAAGGCTTCATTTTCGGATTTCAAAATTTAGTAGGCATGCCGATATGAACACCAGCTTCCATTAATTTGGACGCCGAGATTAATTTACGTAAACCCGAATCCTTATTGGCTTCAAAAAAATCGTTGATTTTTTTTTCAATTGCTTCTCTAACACTTTGGAAATCTTTAGATGAATTTACATTTGGTTTTTTTTCTTTTTTGAAATCGTTATTTTCAATTGCAACTGAATTTTCTTCAGTTTTTCTGGCAGCCATCTTTGAAGCTGTAGATTTCACAATTCTTTTTGTTTTTGCAGTGGTTCTTTTAGAATACACTGATTCATCTTTTTCTTCTTTAATCATTTTATTTCCTTGTTAAAAATTAAATATCCCTATAAACTTTAATGTTTAATGGGATATATATTGTATTATTTTATCATGCTCTTTTATTAGTTAATTTTATAAAGTGTGAAGTAAAGTCCAAAGTTCTTGGAAATTAATTTTTGATTACATTCATCATATATCTCATTTACAGTTCAATAATTTATTGATAACCTAAAGATATTATTAATGTCATTAACGCCAGCATTTAGTTCTTCTTCGGTAATGTTTGTAAAATCTGTTCCCTTCGGATATTTTCTTCACATAAATTATGTAATAGTTAATTTAGGTTTACCAACTACAAAGTGGGACATTAGAAAATCTATTTATTTGTGCTGTATAATATATTAAACAGTAGAACAAAATAATACATTTATTTTTAAGGAGAATGTAAATATGGCAAAAATTATTGGATCACCTTTGAGATATATTCAAGGGAATCATCAGATTAAAAATATAGCGAAAGATATCAAGGATTGAGGTACTTCTTTCTTTTTTCTAGTTGATAAACTAGTATGAGACAAGTGTGTTCCACTGATCACCAAGTCTTTTGAACAAGACAATCCTAATGCAACAATTCACTTTGAATTATTTCAAGGTGAATGTACCATGAAGGAGTGCAAGCGTGTTGCTGATTTAATGAAAACTAAAAAAGCTGATTGCATTGTCACCGTTGGTGGTGGTAAAGGTTGTGACACTGGTAAAGTCGCTGCTTATATGAATAAATCAGCATTGATTGTGTTTGCGACTGCTGCTTCAACAGATGCACCATGTTCGCATTCAGCAATCATTTATAAAGAAAATGGAGAATTTGATCAATATTATTATCCAAACAAATCACCAGATGTGGTAATTGTGGATTGTAACATCATTGCTGAGGCACCAGCACGTTTATTAGCTTGTGGCTTGGGAGATGCGTTGTCTACTTATTTTGAAGCTCGTAGTTGCTATCGTACAGAAGCTCGTGACATAACTGAATGACATGCACAGCAATCTCTAACAGGATATGCATTAGCTAAATTATGTTATGAAACAATTATGGCAGATGGTGAAAAAGCGATGCTTGCATGTGAACTAAAAGTTTCTACAAAAGCATTAGAAAATGTCATTGAAGCTAATACTTATTTATCAACAATTGGTTTTGAATCTGGTGGATTGGGTGCGGCGCATTCCATCCAAGATGCTTTAGGTGTTTTACCAGAAGTGCATAAAAATTTCCATGGAGAAAAGGTAGCGTTTGGTACCATCTCTCATTTGATTTTAGAAAACGCTTGTCAAGATGAAATTAAAAAGGTAATTAAATTCTGTTACAAAGTAGGGTTACCAATTACTTTTGAAGATTTACACATTCCAAATGTGACTGATCAGCAATTAATGGAGATTGCTACTAAGGCTACTGGTCCAGGTGTACCGATGGGTAACATGCCATTTAAAGTAACTCCAGAGGATGTATTTGCAGCTATGAAAGTTGCAGATGCCTTGGGTAAAGCATATAAGGCTAAACGTGCTCGTAAAAATAACGTTATTGTTCCTTATACAAGGCGACCTAAATGAATTTAATCTTTTAAAAATCATTACACAATACACTAAATATTATTCTTGTAAAGAACTATGAGAATTTTAGATGCGTGCTAATTTTTTGATTTTCAGATTATCTTGATGTAATGCTTGTTTGGCATGCTTGTCTAAAAAATGTAAGTGAATATAAATAATACTTCAGATTAAAGATGTTGTAGCTGAACAACAAACAATGATGAAAGGACATCATAAAAATAATTCAACACTATTAAAAGTAATTGCTCAATACTGAATTAAGAAACTTAGTGGAATACAATAAATAATTCCTTGAAGAATACCAGCGATGACTGCCATTCATCATCTACCAGTAGCTTGGAAAAGCATCATACCACTAATTCCTATAGTTGTAATTGCCATTTGCAGGATTGATATTCTTAAAATGTAATTAGAAAGATTAAATTGATTGACATTTTTTGAATTGATATCAAATAAACCTAATAGTATGTCATTTATTCCAAAGCACACAATACTAAAACAAACGCTAATGTAGATAAATGTGTAAATAATTAATATTCAATATGATTGTCTTACTCGCTTAAAATTTCTTGCACCATAGTTATATGAGCAAATAATTCGTGCACCATTAATAATGCCAAATAGTGCTGTTCAAAATAAATTAGCGATGGCATTTACTGCCCCATACACACTTTGGTACTCGCTAATTCCCACAGCGGTTGTATTAGCATTAACCACCGCCACTAATAATGCCACTTGAATGGTGGTAGCAATTGCCATTGATAAATTACGCATGAATGATGGTAAACCCAGAGCGAATAACTCTGAATAATCACGAATTTTAAAATTAATTTTTCGTAAAGCACGCATGTGTAAATTTGTATCATTATTTTTACCTAAATGGATGATATATCCAAAACAAATTATGGTATTTAAAAGTCATCCTACATCAGTAGCGATTGCTCCTCCCATCATAGTCAAATGAGCGTATTTAATTAAAATTAAATCCAATAAAATGTTAATGACATTACATATAGTGGAAGCAATAATTACAATTATTTGTCTTCCTTCTGCTATTACCAACAAAGAAATAAATTGCGAGTAAAGTGCAAAAATGACACCAGCTCCCATAATATAAACATATTGCGAAGCAAATTGTCTGATGGTGTCATAATATTGATGATAAAAAATTTTAATGATGCTCAAATCATTAGGGTCGTTAGCATAAAGGGGTGTAATTTTTGTTAATTGATCACTCATTCCGTAGCCTTGTTCTAAACTAATTAAACTATTGCAAATTCCGCAACATAATATGGTGACAATAACACTCAGTATTAAATTTCCATAAAAACCTTGAGTTCAAGTTTTTTCAGCCATTTGCAAATTTTTGGTACCGTTATATTTGGAATAGTTAATAGCAGTACCGTTACCCAATAGTAATGCAGCTGCATTAATGAAGATGGTGATAGGTGCACTATATGCTACTCCTGTTCGAATAAGCGAAGCCACTAAATCACTATTTGGATCCATTAATTCTGCTTTTTGTGCAGTGGTTGCTTGTTCATAAATATTATGATATTGATCATACGATTTCAACATTATTTCTGGTTTCAAAAATGTTGGGATGAATTTTACCATCATCAATTGGTCACAAAAAGTAAATAAACCGGCCATAAATCCTAAAATTAATGCCGGAATAGACACAATTAATACAGATGTTCAAATGTTTTTATCGCCAAAAAGTTTTTTTTGTCTTTTGGTGGCTAACGAATTTTGATTCATTTACAGCGATTATATCGCACTAATAATTTAACGAACATCTGTCTAAAAGTCCAAGAAGAATGTCTTTACGAAAGCATTAGCGATTTTGTCGCATTTATGCAAAGTATTTTTACTTAAATTAATTTTTTTTGCTTTAAAAAATTTATGGTTAAATTGTTGACTTGATCAGCTGTTTCTAAATTAATTGCTTTTTCTGCCAATTTTTGACATTCAACAAATGAAAGATTATTAATTATCATTCTTGCTTTGGGAATTGAAGTAGCGTTCATAGAAAATTCATTTAAACCTAAACCTAATAATAAAGGAACAGAATTAACATCACCAGCCATTTCACCACACATACCAACTCAGCGTTGATGATTATGTCCACCATCAATCGTTGCTTTTATTAATAATAATAATGCTGGATTATTTGGTTGGTATAAATAAGCAACTTTTTGTGACATACGATCTGCTGCAAAGGTATATTGAATTAAGTCATTAGTACCGATTGAAAAGAAATCTACATACTTTGAAAACTGCTGAGCAAGCATGGCTGAACTTGGAATTTCAACCATCATACCCAATTGAATATCATTGCTAACTTTATGGCCTTCCTTACGTAATTCATTAAAGATGGTGGTAGCAAAATCTTTGGCATTCTTAAACTCATCAACTGTGGCAATCATTGGAAACATAATGCCCAACTTACCATATACTGATGCACGTCCGAGTGCACGCAATTGTGTGCGAAAAATTTCTTTATTATCTAAACAAAAACGAATAGCACGATATCCTAGAAATGGATTGATCTCTTTAGGAAAATCGTAATAATTAAGTTTCTTATCGCCTCCGATATCTAGGGTACGAATTACCACTAATTTATCATTCATTTTTTCTAAAACAGCCTTATAGCCCTCAAATTGCTCGTCTTCAGTCGGTCAATGATCGTTATCCATATATAAAAATTCACTACGATACAATCCGATTCCTTCAGCACCATTTGCTAAAGCAGTTTGTACATCAATTGGTTTACCGATGTTGGCACCAAGTTGTACTTTATGTCCATCAGTGGTGATTGATTCAACATTTATATATTTTTTAAGTTTAGTTTTTTCTTCTAGAAAAAGTGTGATTAATTTGTTTCAATCGTCAGCATTTGTAGGATTAATTTCAATTTCACCAGTAGTACCATTTAAACCAATCATATCACCGACATGAACATTTTTTAAAATATCATTGACACCTAAAACTGCTGGGATCTCCATCGTGCGAGCCATTATTGCTGCATGACTTGTGCGCCCACCAATCTCAGTAACAAAGCCTTGAACATAATTTTTATCAAGCAAAGCGGTTTCTGATGGAGTGAGATCGTGTGCAACTAAGACAACTTTCTCATTAATATCGCTAATATCAGGTAGAGGAGTTTTTAATACATTACTCAAAATTCTTTTTCTGACATCCAAAACATCTGTTGCGCGATCTTTAAAATATGCATCAGTCATATTTTTAAATATTTCGTGATATTTGTTAAAAACATAATCAATTGCGAAGGCTGCATTAACTTTGGTGTTACTAATAGTTGATTCCACTTCTTGTTTAATTTGTGGATCGTTTGCTATTTGAATATGTGCTTCAAAAATTTCTGCTTTTTCAGTACCCATTTTTTGATTAGCGATTGCTTTAATTTTTTCTAACTGTTTAACTGTTACATCAATGGCTGATTGATACGACTTGATTTCAGTATTAATGTTGTCAACGCTAGAGTCATCAATCGTAAATTCAGGTTCACACAATAAATAGAGTTTAGCTATTGCAACTCCCGCACTAGCTCCAACCCCTTTTAATAATTTGTTCATTATTATTTAGAACTAATTATTTAACTTGAATAATTTTAGTACCCTTGGTTACTTTACCACTAACTAAAATATCTGAAACGGTTTTGCTAGCACTTTCATTGTTATTAACCACGATTACAGGAGTAACAATATCTAACTTTTTAGATTGAATAAATGCTAAATCCGCAGTAATTACGGGCGTGCCTAACTTAACTACATCGCCCGTTTTTGCACATAACTTAAATCCATGTAATGGAGTATTTGGTTTATGATCACTATTGAGACTAACAGTATCAATTCCTATATGAACTAAAATCTCTATTCCGTTTTGACTTTTGATGGAAAAGGCATGACCAGTTTGTGCAACTAGTGATAATTCACCATCAATTGGGGCAACGAATTCTCCGTTACTTGGAATAACTGCGAACCCTTTTCCAATCATATTTTTTGAAAAAGTTTCATCTTTCACTTTACTGGTTGATATTATTTCTCCATCAACTGGTGAACATATGTCCAATTCTTTTGCACTTGAGCCACCCCCAATTCCATTTTTTCTTTTGAAAAGTTTACTTAAAAAACCCATATTTATTTTTTCCTTTATTTTAATTAATTATGGAGATATTATATAGGTAAAATTTAGGGAATGCTTGTAGAAATCACACATGTTAAGTATATGGATTAAAAATTAATTAAGTGACAAATTAGTTTATGTGTTTTTCTAAATAACTGTAATCGTATTTATAGACATTTCTTTTGAATTCGTCCCATCTTTCTATCGGTGTTTTAATAAATT
>JAISPD010000013.1 GCA_031275175.1 Mycoplasmataceae bacterium | reverse complement strand
AATGAAAATTGCTCATTGTTAGCCTCTTTTAAAATATTTGTTCAAATTAATTTTACAAGGGCCCAATGGGCTTTTTATATTTATCTATAGAAGTGCTAACTTAGGGGTTGACTTGACCTTTATAGATGTAGTTCCTTTGTTTAGTTCTTGGCATTAATAAATTTGATATAATTGTCAAGTCTAAAGGAGAATCGCATGGCAACAAAAACTAATAAAGCATGTTCAATCGAATCATACTTAAAATCAATTAAAGATGAATTGTTTTTTTTAAACAAAACACTTTTAAAATATGTTGATTTTAAAATACAAACTACCAAAAAATGCATGGAAATGCGCGCAAAGCATTGTCAAAAACAAAAATAAGTTAAATACAAAAAAGTTGAATACAATTAATATCGGCTAAATAGTGGCAGTGTTTTGTTAACCATCATTAGTGACATTACTTTAACCAAAAAATTAATTGTTGGACATTTACCCAAGTGGTTGAAGGGTTCGGTCTTGAAAACCGAGAGGCGATGCAAGTCGCGCGGGGGTTCGAATCCCTCAATGTCCGCCAGTTCGCGGAGTAGAGCAGTTTGGTAGCTCGTCAGGCTCATAATCTGAAGGTCATGGGTTCAAATCCCATCTCCGCAACCAAAGGTCTCATGGTATATCGCCTATTATTTCCCCCTGTCACGGGGAAGAGACGGGTTGAACTCCCGTTGAGACCGCCAAATGGGCTTCGTAGCTCAGGTAGTAGAGCAACGGACTGAAAATCCGTGTGTGGGGGGTGCAAATCCCTCCGAAGCCACCATTATGACGATTTTTACCAATCATCTCCGATTGTTTATATGTTTTTTATGAAACTACATTTATGGAATTAAATCTAGTAACTTCATGTGTGAATTCATAAGATAGATCAAATTTAAAAAGAACGAATAGAAACTGTACAAAAAAATGAGCGAATTCGCTCATTTTTTATATTTTGATATGGAGCGAGTAATCGGAATCGAACCGACATTAATAGCTTGGAAGGCTATAGTTCTACCACTGAACTATACTCGCATGGTGCACTCGAAGGGACTTGAACCCCCACTTCATAAGAAACTAGATCCTAAGTCTAGCGCGTCTGCCAGTTCCGCCACGAGTGCTTTTGTAATCACTCTACAATTATAGATACATCTATCAAAATGTAAAAATAAAAAACACTTAAATATCTTAAGTGTTTTAGTTTGGTGCCGACTATCGGAATTGAACCAACAACCTACTGATTACAAGTCAGTTGCTCTGCCTATTGAGCTAAGTCGGCAATTTTGATAATTATATAAGAGAGCAAGTTTGATTTATTAAATATGTCGTTAACTAGATAAAAATTTTATCACAATTGATGTCTCGGTGGTTGAGTTCATTGACGATTTTCTTCTTTAAGAAGTGGATAAATCACAATTAACACAAATATTAACAGTGTTAATGTTTGTAAAATGGCTGGAATCAAATATTCAGAAAGGGCTACGTCGGTATATGTTTGCTGATATTGTATAGTAATTATCAAATCAAAAATTGTGGAAGTAGTCTCATAAATGCTACTTAAAAAAATTAACGCGATGGAAATGATGGCAAATAAAATAAAATAACGAGTTGGCTGTTTAATATTAATTAATTTATGAGTTTTTTTATGTAACGCCCCCATAACAGCAATCCCTAAAGCCACAAACACAAATAACGATGTTCAATTAGAAATTAAGTCACAAAAACTATAAATACGATTGACGACATTTCCATAATCAGTGCTCATGTGATTGTAATAAAAACAACCAATGACTGTTAATAAGATAAAAGTGCAAGCATACAAAATCAAAGTGTATCAGATAAAATAATGATTTTTATTTGTAGTCATTTTTTGATTTATCCATCTAGAAAATGGTGCTTCATTGAATTTAATTAAAGAACGATAAAAAGCAAAACCATATAATGCAAATCCATTAATCACTCCAAATACCGCAAAAACAATGAATAAAGACATCGTGCCACAAATAATCTTTCATCATAAACTAGTTTCCCATTGATGAATGAATCCGTCAATGCCACCGCCTGGGCTCCCTAATAACATGCCTAATGAAATTAAAACATAGATTGCTGCCACGATCGCAATTCCTAATGCCATTCCTAATGATGATTTTTCAGGTTCTTTTAATTCATGGGTGGAAGCACTAGCAGCATAAAACCCATCGAAGGCAAAGAAGATTGCTGGAATTGATGCAATAATTCCTAATGTTGCTGAATATTGAATTAAAGTTTTTGGTACAGGATTAGGAGGAGGTGCTGGTGTGATTGGTCAAACAGGATTAAGTGGATGTCCATTGTGCGTGATAAAAATAATAAAGCCGACAACAAATGCAAAAATTAATGGTAAAAATTTTACATAAGTAACTATATTATTTTGTACACTTGCAAGTTTAGTAGAAATACCACATGTAGTAACAAAATATATCATGACAATCGCAGATAATAAAATTACTAATCAATTACTAATATCCGTTCCAAAAATATGCAAGGCATCTTGCAACGATTGAATTGAATAGTAAGGCATGAAAAAGAAATTTGTTGGTAAATAAATAAACATCATAAAGTTTCTAAAACCTTTATATCAACCTGTTTTACAAAATCCCCTAATTCAGCCAATAATTCCTAAAGAATTTCATGCCCCACTACCTTTGACTAAATCTGCTAAAGTTAATGAAATACAAAGAATTCCGAATATCGCCACTAATCAAGCGATGACACTCAAGACAATGGAGTCGTGAGTATTTGTTAAAATAGCATCATTCTTAAAAAAAATACCGGCACCAATACATGAACCAATTACTAGTAGAACAGAAGAAAAAAATGTTATTTTTTTCTTAGTTGAAGGTTGATCTTTTAGTATTTGTTTAGTTGGCATTGAGTTTTATATTATATATTTTATAATTTTAGGAATATGTGAGAAAGAATCAATTTTGCTTTAACCATAATTATTCCATTCTATAACACGGTGGATTATATTAAAAATACCATTATTTCTATTAACCAACAAAATATTCAATCTAAAAGATCAGCGAAAATGTCCCGAGTAAAGGATCAGCGACTTTGTCCCAAAATAACATTTAATTAACGAGAAGGACAAATCATGACCAAGGAAGAATACAAATACATATTAATATCGAACATAGTTAACAACAAATCTAATAAGAAAAGGGCATCAGTACATCTAAATTGCTGCATTAGGCAGGTTAATCGACTAATAAAACGGTATAAACCAGGAGATAATACTTGTTTTAGACATGGTAATGCCTATAAAAT
>JAISPD010000022.1 GCA_031275175.1 Mycoplasmataceae bacterium | reverse complement strand
ATGAAAATTGCTCATTGTTAGCCTCTTTTAAAATATTTGTTCAAATTAATTTTACAAGGGCCCAATGGGCTTTTTATATTTATCTATAGAAGTGCTAACTTAGGGGTTGACTTGACCAAACGTCAAATTATTCAATTAATTCCACATCTAAGTTTTGGACTAGTATAATCTTTGTATAGACTAAAACTTAACATATGATAAAGTCCGTAAGCTAAAGGTTTTGGACTAGTATAATCTTTGTATAGACTAAAACTAATTCAATTAGCAGACTATACAGCGGAATGTTTTGGACTAGTATAATCTTTGTATAGACTAAAACCTTCGGTAATTCTGAAGTCTACGGTGATGCGTTTTGGACTAGTATAATCTTTGTATAGACTAAAACATTGGAAAGATATAAAGATTGCCAATATGAGTTTTGGACTAGTATAATCTTTGTATAGACTAAAACACAAGAAAGAGGATGAATATATGGAATCTAGTTTTGGACTAGTATAATTTTTGTATAGACTAAAACGTAATCAAACCTAAATTCCAATTGCAAGTGCAACACTAAATAAAAAAGTCCACTAAGATCGAATGTTATCTAATCTCGTTCAAAATAATGAGCTTTGCTTAAATGGAGAAAGGAATATAAATGTTTAGAACGCTTGTATAATGTGAATATGAAAAAAGAAATAAAAATTCTTGCAGCAGATCATGATTCAGTCAAAGTTGACGATAACGTTTTAGTAGATGTTGAAACAAAAACTTTAAAAAACGTGAAAAAACAACTCCTAGGACAGGCGACAATGGCAATAAACCACCTAAACCTCCAAGATGATTTCAAGCATTTGAAGAACGTAGTAACTCACGTTTGGATAGGATAGATTCCGATATTAAAGGTCTTAAATCTGACGTCCAAACCATCAACACTCGTTTAGACAATCTCATTAAAGTTAACAACCTTAAAGAGTAATCAAATTCACAATTCAAAACAGACTAGAAAAAACCTAAATTCATATTTTGATTTTCAACCTAATTTAATAACATGTATTAAGTTACTTTCCAAAAATACACAAATATATAATTATGATCCGCACCCGTAGCTCAGTTCGATAGAGCACAAGTTTCCTAAACTTGCGGTCAGGAGTTCAAATCTCTTCGGGTGCGCCATATGAACTACCGTTTGGTAGTTTTTATTTTGTTAATTATTTGGTGAACTTGTAATGGAGAAACAGAAGTTGCAGTGATAATAGTTAATCGTTTAATCGATGTGAATAAAGGGGTTTTTATTTGATTAATATTAGAAATTAATTTAGATTTGATTTTTTTCTCTTTAGCCAGACTAAGTAATTGATTAGCATTATTTGAACTTTTATCTCCGATTATCAATAACAATTCCGTTTTTGTTAAATGTTCTAAATGTTTTTGACGAAAACTAGTGACAGGACAAGTAGTATTAAAATAAGTTAGATGTTTAATACGTTGTGACAATAATAACTTAATCTTGCTAGTAAAATTTTCTGAAAAAGTACTTTGATTAATTAACGCATATTTTTTAAGATGACCGAACTTAATCCTTTTAATATCGTCTTGGTTTTCAACAATAATAATGTTTGGAGCAATAGACGAAATTACATTAGTCTCGGGATGATTTCGTTTTCCATAATAGATTATTTGGTAATCCTTTTTAATTAAATCATTAACTATCTGGAAATTACGACATAGTTTTTTACAAGTTAAATCGTATACATATTTGAAATATTTATTTACATACGTTAATACTTCTTTTGTCGTTCCGTGAGTTGGTAACACAATAACGGCATTGGTTGATTTAATACTTTTTACTAATGCTAATTTATTTTGAAAATTATCATGAAGAATAGTGACTCTTTTGCGTTTAATCTCTTCAATAATAGATTTATTGTGGACTAGTCAACCGAGCAAATAAATTGATGAACCATGGTGTTTATTAATAATTTGATGCACATTATTAATGGCACTTTTTACACCTGCACATCAACCCAACGGTTGGAGAATTCTTATTTGCATAAACTAGTGAACCAATTCAAATTTCTTTAAATCATTTATTTTAATTAAATATTTTCAGGGAAAACGTTTTGTTTTAGCAATAATTTTTGAATAATGATAGTAATATGCTTGTACGACATTATTGTATTCTTCTTCAGTTCAAGCTAAAATTTTGTTGTATTGACTAGCGATTTGATGATCAAAATTAACGTCTGAATTAATTAATTGCAAAATGCTTTCAATTTCTAATTCTAAATCATTAAAGTTATAAGAATTAATATGATATTCAATAACTGATCGCGATAATTCTTCCAGAATTTTAGGAATTAATTTATGATATTTTATATGAAGCACAGCGATTGAATTTTGTCGATAGCGAACTATTTTTAAAAGATTATTGCGCAGCAAGCGCATAGTTTCAATTGCATTATTCACCATACGTTGATAATGTGAGATACGAAACATTGGATAGATTAATATAAAACTAAATCCCAATAAAATTTTTTCTCGGCGATGTCCTTCAATTTGTCAAACAGTAATTTTTTTTTGCATAAATTGATAGTCCAAATTATACATAACCTATCTCATATTTTTTGGTTCAAAAATAATAAATAACATTACTACTATCAAAATTGTTTACTTTTCGTTTTAAAAATTTTTCAATAAATCCAATTTTATTGATTTGTTTTGTATACATAACGAATTAAGTATAATCTTAGAAAAGAACTCAATTTATGCTAAAAAATCATATTAAAAAAGGTCATACATTTGGTGATGTGTTACTCGTCCCACAGTACTCAAATGTCATTCCTAAACAAGTTTCTACTGGCACTAAATTAACTTGCAAAATAAATTTAAATATTCCGATTGTATCATCTGCCATGGATACAGTTACCGAAGATAAAATGGCTATCCATATGGCTTTGAACGGTGGGATTGGCTTTATTCATAAAAATTTAACACCAGAATTACAAGCAACTATGGTAAAACGTGTTAAACAAACAAAGGTTAACCGCAAATTGTATCCGCTTGCAAACTTAGATAAAAATGGGAAACTTCTCGTCGGTGCCGCTGTTTCAATTGCTAATAATAGCATAGAACGAGCACGGTTACTAATAAAAGCAGGGGTTGATGTATTAACTATTGATAGTGCACATGGAGACTCATTAAATGTAATTAATGCAATTAAAAATATTAAAAAAACTTTCCCCAAAGTTCAATTAATTGCTGGTAATATTGCTACAAAATCAGGAGCTAAACACTTAATTGATGCTGGAGTAGATGCTTTAAAAGTTGGTATTGGTCCAGGTTCCATTTGCACGACAAGAATTATTTCTGGTGTTGGTGTACCACAACTTACTGCTATTGCTGATGTTTATGAAATTGCTAGCAAAAAGCGAATTCCGATAATCGCAGATGGTGGTATTAAATATTCTGGCGACATTACTAAAGCATTAGCTGCTGGTGCTGATAGTGTAATGTTGGGAAGTTTATTGGCGGCAACAGATGAAGCTCCTGGAAAAATCATTGTGATGAACAATAAAAAATACAAATCATATGTGGGTATGGGCTCAATGATTGCTATGAAAAGAGGCTCTAGTGATCGCTATTTTCAAAATAATATGGACACGTCTAAACTAGTACCAGAAGGGGTTGAAGCAGCACTATTGTATAAAGGATCAGTGAATAATATTTTGTATCAATTGGTTGGCGGACTACGTAGTGGTATGGGGTATTGTGGTGCAAAAGACATCCCAGCATTAAAACAAAAAGCTGAATTTGTAAAAATTACAATCTCTGGTTTTAACGAATCTCATGTACATCATTTAGATTTTGTTAAAGAAGCTCCTAATTATCATGGCAAATAAAATTTTGGTAATTGATTTTGGTAGTCAATATAACCAATTAATTGTCAGACGCATCCGCGAGCTAAATGTTTATAGTGAATTAGTAGGTGCCGATATTTCAATTGATAAAATTTCTGCAGATAAGAATATTAAAGGCATCATTTTTTCAGGTGGGCCAAACTCGGCTTATGCAAAAAATGCTCCCACCATTGATCCCGGTATTTACAAAATAGGTATCCCAATCTTAGGTATATGTTATGGTATGCAAATAATGGCTCATCAAAACGGCGGTATCGTTTCTTCTTCGCATAACAAAGAATACGGTAGTACTGAGATATTTATTAAAAAAAATAATGAATTAACTAGTACACTTTCATCTAAGCAAATTGTATGAATGTCCCACGGAGATTATGTAAAAAAGACTCCACCTAACTTCAAAGTTCTTGCAAGTTCTGTAACTTGTCAAATAGTAATGATGGCTAATGATCAAAACAAACTATACGGCATTCAATTTCATCCTGAAGTTTGTCATTCAATTAATGGTCAGCAAATTTTAAAGAACTTTGTTTTTAAAATTTGTAAAGCGAAACCAGATTGGTCCATGAATACATTTTTAACTTCAGAAATCACTAAAATTAAACAAATAGTAGGAAAAGAAAAAGTATTGTGTGCCATATCTGGTGGCGTGGACTCGGCCGTTACTGCAGCAATAATTGCCAAAGCAATTGGTAAAAATCTTACATGCTTATTTATTAATCATGGTCTCTTACGAAAAAATGAAGTACAGACAGTGAAACAATTATTTAAAAAGAAAAACCAACTAAATTTAATTACTGTTGATGCCACAAAACTTTTTTTATCAAAATTAAAAGGTATCGCTGATCCAGAACAAAAGCGAAAGATCATTGGTAAACAATTTATTGAAGTTTTTGAACAATATGCAACCAAAATTAAAGGTTTGAAATGGTTAGCACAAGGAACGCTGTATACTGACATCATTGAATCTGGTACAAAAACTGCACATACCATTAAGTCGCATCACAATGTTGGTGGGCTTCCTAAAAATATGAAATTGAAATTAATTGAACCTTTAAACACTTTGTTTAAAGATGAAGTTAGGGCCTTAGGTCAAAAACTTGGTTTACCTAAAGAAATACTAATGCGTCAACCTTTCCCCGGACCAGGGTTAGCTATTAGAATTATTGGTGCAGTTGATCAAAAAAAAATTGAATTAGTTCAAGCCAGTGATGCAATTTTGCAAGCAGAAATTTATAAAGCTAAATTGCATCAGGATATTTGACAATATTTTACGGTTTTGTTAAACACAAAAACAGTTGGCGTTAAGGGAGACCAGCGCTCTTATGAATATGTCATTGCTGTTAGAGCAGTAACTAGCGTTGATGGCATGACAGCAGACTATGCAAAGATTCCTTATAAAGTATTAAACCGTATTTCCAATCGCATCGTCAATGAAGTAAAAGACATTAATCGTGTTGTTTATGACATTACTTCCAAACCTCCCGGAACAATTGAGTGAGAATAGTTTATGAATATATTAGTCACGGGTGGTGCGGGATACATTGGTTCAATACTTGTTGAACATTTTGTTAAAAAACATTCTGTGGTTATTTTGGACGATTTATCAACCGGCAAAAAAGAATTGATTAACCCAAAAGCCACCTTTATTCACGAATCAATTTTAAATAAAAAGCAATTATTCAAAATATTTAGTCAATATAAATTTGATTTAGTCATCCATTTAGCGGCTAAAACTGTTGTATCTGAATCCGTTAAAAAACCAAAACTTTATCATCAACACAATGTAATGGGCACAGAAAACATTTTGCTTGCGATGCAAAAAACTAATGTAAAAAAATTGATATTCTCATCGTCTGCAGCAGTTTATGGCATGCCATCTAAAAAAATCATTGATGAAAATATTAATAAAAAACCATGCAATCCTTACGGAATATCAAAGTTAAAAGCAGAAGAAATTATTAAAACTAGCAATGTTAACTATGCAATCTTGAGATTTTTTAATGTGGCTGGCACTAGCAAATCATTAAAATTTGGCATGATAAAAGATAAACCAACCCTTTTGATTCCAGCCACTAATAATTTAATTTTGCATAATCAAAAACCAGTAATATATGGTAATACATATCAAACAAAAGACGGTACATGTATTAGAGATTATGTTCACGTAGAAGATTTAATTGTTGCGTGCGAAAAAATTATTCCTCGTTTATTAAAGAATCAATCTGGTATTTATAATTTAGGAAGTGGCAAGGGATATTCTGTATTAGAAATCATTCAATTAGCGTGCAAAATAAATCAAGCAAAATTTATTTATGAAATAAAACCTAAGAGATTGGGGGACCCCGACATTTTAATAGCATCAATTAAACTTGCAAAGAAACAGTTAAGTTGAAAACCAAAACATTCACTTATTTCAATGATTCAGTCTGATTATTTATTCAGAAGAAAACATCTTAAATAATTTTTATTAATAAACAAATAAAGCAGAAACTTTAAAAAGAATAGCTAATTATAATAACACTATGTTTACTATTTTCACTACATTAGCTGGTGTGATGTTTGCCATTCCTTTTATTGTGTTGGTAGGCTTTATATTCATAGATAAACAACGTCCTGTGTCTACTAATTGACATAGAAAATTTATTTTCTGAGTATTCATTGGATGCTTTTTATTGGCAATAATCTTTTTAATTCTCGCCTTTACTTTAACTTAAATTTGTTAATTTTGTAATTAGTAAAAGATGTGATTCTTAATATATGTATGTTAAATTTTCAATATAATGCTTTATCAAAATAAAGTTTGAGGATAAATATCAATGATTGATTTTGAAAAAGTATCGTTTAAAGTTATCGCTGCGTCTGGCGAAGCAAAAAGTAAGGCTATGGAAGCCATCCAATTTGCTAAGGCTAAGCAATTCTTAGAAGCAAAAAAATCGTTAGAACAAGCAGAGCAATTTATGATTGATGCAGAGCGTGAACATATGGAAGTAGTTCAGGCCGAAGCCAATGGTGATAAATTGCAATTAACTGCTTTATTTATGCATGCTGAAGATCAAATGCTAACCACTCAAACATTGATGTTGGTTTCAAAG
Source organism: Mycoplasmataceae bacterium (assembly GCA_031275175.1). Classification (GTDB taxonomy): domain Bacteria; phylum Bacillota_I; class Bacilli_A; order Mycoplasmatales; family Mycoplasmoidaceae; genus Malacoplasma_A. Next base: position 1,779 of record JAISPD010000022.1, on the reverse strand, counting down.
GAATTTGTTGATTTATACGCCAAATTAAATGAGAAATAAGCTTATTTTTTAATACTATTTTGAAATTCTTTTACAGAAATATTGGGATCGTATCGTTTAGCACGTTCACCAAATTTATCAATGTCAACCAGTGTTTGTCCGTTGTGTCTTAAACCAAGTGGTCCATTCAAACAACCACCACGACAAACCATACCTTCAAAGAAATTTTGCACTAATTGATTATTTTTTAAATTACTCATTCATGCTTTACATTCTTTGATACCATTCATTGCTACGCCTACAAATTTTTTATCACTTGTTTTACTCACCAAATGTTGTACTCCGGCTAAAATACCACCACTTTTGGCAAAAATTCTTCCATAAAATGATGCATCATCTAGCTTGGTTGGTTCTATATTGTGTAGATGAATTTCACGTGCATCAAATAATGCTTGTAATTCTTCAAAAGAAATCACACAATCAATATATGGTCTAGCATGTGGTAATTGAAATTCCGTCTTTTTGGAAGTACATGGTCCAATAAAAATCACTTTTGCTTTAGGTTCAATTGCTTTGATTAATTTACCTGTTGCCACCATTGGTGAATCACTCTGAGAAACATATTTAACTAATTCAGGAAAATGTTTTTTTACAAAAAATTTAAAAGAAGGGCAGCAAGAAGATGTTAGGACTCCTTTTTTTAATCATTCATCAGCTTCAGCTTGTAAAATGGAATCTGCCCCTACAGCCACTTCCACCACTCTAGTAAAGCCCAATTGTTTAATTCCAGTAATTAATTGTTCTACCTCTACATAATCAAATTGACCAACGATGGATGGAGCCACAATCGCATAGACTTTGTTTTCTTTCTGTTGTAAAAGTTTTAATGCATCAATAATAAATGATCGATCAACACAAGCTCCAAACGGACAATGATATACGCAATTACCACAAGTAATACATTTTTCATCATCAATTGATGCTTTACGCAAGTTAGTCATGGTAATAGCTTCAACTCCACAACTTTCCACACAAGGTCTCACTTGATTAATAATTGCATGATATGGACATGCTTTAACACATAAACCACATTCTATACAACGACTTTTATCAATTACTGATTTTCGTTCCACTATGGTAATGGCTTGTTTAGGACAAACATCCCTACAGGGATGACTTAAACAACCACGACATGATGGAGTTACAAAGATACCACCAACAGGACATTCATCACAAGCGATATCAATCATTTGAATCACATGACTTTTTTGATTGTTGCCACCCATGATTAATTTAATTCGTTCTTGAACAATTGCTCGTTCTTTAAAAATACAACAACGCATGGTTGGTGCAGGACCAGGAGAAACGATTTTAGGAATATCAGTATAAATAAAATCTAATTTATTTTGATCATAAGCTTTAATAACTTGCACTAAAATATCGTATTTTAATTTTTGAACATCGGTTTCAAATTTACGCATAACTTAATTATAAAATGTCGTATTAGTATATATATTACATTTATATAGGTGCACCAAAAATGCATGGAATAAAAATAAATTAAATATATCTATTTATTAAGTGAATTCATCTTTAAATAATAGAATTAAAAAGCGCCCCGAAAGGGTAACTATTCACCGAGAATAATTTAAACCTTAGGTTTATTCAGATTTTTATTGACTTTTGCTAAATTGTATTTACAATTTAATCGTTGGTTGAATAAAAATGCACAATTATCCAAAGAGTAAAGCTTTATATTTTGAAGAGAATTTTTTCAATAAAGTGAATCAAATCGGTCAA
>JAISPD010000012.1 GCA_031275175.1 Mycoplasmataceae bacterium | reverse complement strand
AGGTATGACAGGTGGCGATGAAAATGTGCTAAAAGCCATTGATTTTGATGCTTTAGAAGCTGATCCAGACTATAATATTTACGATACATTATTAATTCCTAGCACTTTTAATAGTATTTCGGGTGATTTGAATATTTCTAGTCATCTTGGTGAAGGTGAATGTTTTGCTAATATTGTTAATTTAAACTTTGTAGGTTATGATCAAACACCCTTTTCCATCGGTTCTTCTGCCTTCAACGGCTGTGCTAATTTTACAAGTGTTGATGCTTCAAAACGAACTATCACCTCCATCGGCTCTCAAGCCTTCTACGGCTGTGTGTATTTAGACACTGTTTCACTTAAAACAACTGTAGCCGATGGAACCATTTCCATCGGCTCTGATGCCTTCTACGGCTGTGAAAATTTACAAACTTTTTCAATTCCTGATGCCACAGCTGTAAATCCACAAAAATTTTCCATCGGCTCTTGAGCCTTCGACGGCTGTGCCAAATTAACAGGTTTTGATGCTCATGAAAGTTCAATCACAATCACTTCCATCGACTCTTATGCCTTCCGCGGCTGTGCTTCTTTAACTATGGATGGTCTAAATTCCATTGCTTCTGTTCCTGATACTACAAAAATTATTAATGGAACATTAGGAATTGCTTTTAAACCAACCGATAATGTATCGCCATTTTATACTAAAGGTAATTTAATTACTGGTGAATTTAATTTATCAGGTTGATCTGGATTTTCCATCGGCTCTGATGCCTTCCTCGGCTGTGCATCTTTAAAAAAGATAACTTTCGCTTCAACTACAGCCTCCATCGGCTCTCGTGCCTTCTACGGCTGTGCTTCTTTAACAGAAATTACGATTCCTGCTGGTTCGCTCACCTCCATCGGCTCTTGAGCCTTCGACGGCTGTGGCAATCTTCAAAGAATTAATTTAAATCTTGCTACATGGCCAGAAGGTTTTTCTATCGGTTCTTCTGCCTTCCGCGGCTGTGGCAATAATGTTCCTATAGGTGATTCTTGCACAATAGTAGGTACTTATGCTAATCAATTCCTAACACTTGCACGAGACAACGGTGGTTTACCAGAACGTTGAACAGCTTCTACTTAAAACAAATTGCATTATCAACAATCCGTCCCAAAATTAACTAATTTTCATCGTCTTTGACTAGTTAATTATTGTCTTAATAACTTCCATAGTTAAAATTTTTGTTTTAATGAAATTTATGACATTAAAAAAAGACTTCAATTTGAGGGAAAATTAAAATTGACTTTTTTAGACATAAAGCATATAATTCATGACTCATTTTGCTTAATGTAATAATATATATCAAATATTCTATCTCATTTATTCTATTTCATTAATATTAACATGTTAAGAGCGAAATTTGTAACCAAACCCACTATACAAGAGGCTGCCCACATGATCAATAATAAACAAAGTTTTCACGAAACTAAGTATTCTAATCTTGCTACTAGACGAGATTACTCCAAAATACCATTAGTTTTTGATGAACCAGATCTTTTAGAGGTTCAAAAAAATAGTTACAACCAATTTTTGGAAAATGAAATACGTACTTTGGTAGAGATGTACTTCCCGGTTCGTCACGCAAAAAGCAAATATGAAGTAAGATACAACAAAATCAAATTTCTTGAACCAAACGATGAAGAAAAAGCGCGACGTGAAGGCAAAACATATGAACGTGCGTTATATATTGATTTATCATTAATCAATAACGAGACAGGCGAAGTTCGTCGTGCACGTAAGAGTAAAATTGGTGTAGCAGATGGAGTATTCTTTGCAAATATTCCTGTGATGACTAAAAAGGGAACCTTTATTGTTAATGGGATTGAAAAAATTGTTATTAGTCAAATTGTCCGTTCACCTGGAGTTTACGCTTTAACCAAGAGTCAAATAAAACTAAACTCTAAGAAAAAAATTAACTACGGTTATATCTGCGAAGTGCTACCATCACGTGGAACACAAATGAATTTTATGATTGATGAGAAAAATAATTCAGTACGTGTTATGATGCGTAATACATTAGGCGATGCTTCTCCAAGTTTTCCGGCAACGCAATTATTAAAAGCCTTTGGTATGACACAAGACGAAATTCTTGATGCATTTAATAACGATGATTACATTGTAAACACACTATATTCTGAAAAAATTTATACTCATCAAAACATTTTGGACGATGAATATATTTTGTCTATTAGAAAAACAGCTGATGATGTTGCTAAAGGTAAAACTGCTGATCGTGGTTCGCCAATAGACACCAAATTGAAAAAAATTGTTTTTGAATATGTTGATGAGAAAAAGAAAGCAGATGCACTTAAGAGCGAGTATGAAAAATTATTTAATGAAATAGCTGCTGAACATGAGCAATTACTTAGCCAACTAGATAAAGCTACTGGTAAAAACAAAGTTGAATTAGAAAATAAAATTAAAACTTTAACCGCTCCAGTTGAAAAAATTCTTGATCGCTTAACTAAACAAGAACAAAAAAATCGTTCATTAATTGATGCTATCATTACAGAAAAAGCAGCAAAAGATTTAATTTTTGATTTGAGTATTTCTACTAAACTTGCAGAAACTAATAGTTCCAGTCGTAATCAAATTTGTTACCAAGATGTTTTAGCAAAACATTTTATGGATAATCGTCAATATGATTTAACTGCAGCCGGTCGTTATAAATTACAACGTAAGTTACGTATTTCTGAAAGATTGTATCAACGAGTATTTGCTGAAGATATTTTGACAACTGATGGTAAGGTATTATTTAAAAAAGGCACACTAATTCTTAAAGAAGAATTAGATAAAATGAAACAGACCTTAAGCAAAGGCGAAATCAAATTGCATCCGATGAATTTAAAAAACGTCGTTGAGTTGCAAAAAAATCAAGCTAATGAACTAGAAGCAATTTTAGTTTATACTGACAATGATACTTTACAATTCCCTACACCAATCGTTGGAACACACGAAGACATTAAAACAAACGCACTTACCATTGCAGATTTTATTTCCATTATTTCTTACACAATTGGTTTAGTACATGGGATTGGCCAATATGATGATATTGATCATTTAGGTAACAAAAGATTACGTCTCATCCATGAACAATTAAAAAATAAGTTACAAGCAGGGATGGCACGTGTTGAAAAACACATTAAAGAAAAATTAGCTTCCATTTCCATCCCTACAGCAAACGAAGAACAACAAGCGAAAGTTGCTTTAAAAACCACAATTAAATCAATTGTTAATACTAAAGCTTTTCAATTAGTCATAAAAAATTTCTTCAATTCTTACCAATTAACTCAGTTCATTGATCAACAAAATCCTTTAAGTGAATTAACTAATAAGCGACGTATTTCTGCCATGGGTGATGGCGGAATTTCTCGCGAAGACCCAAACTTAGACATTCGTGATGTTCATTATTCACATTATGGTCGTATTTGTCCGATTGAAACACCCGAAGGTATGAACATTGGTTTAATTATGTCATTAGCTTCGTTTACTAGAGTAGATTTAAAAACTGGTTTTTTATTGTCACCATATAAACGAGTTAAGAATGGTATTATTCAAGATGAAGTTGAATGATTAACATCATTAAGAGAAGATGAGTACATTATTTGTGAATCCACTTCCAGACGTGATGAAAAAAATCTTAACCGTATTATTGGAATTGATGGAAAAGTTCTAGGTCGTTATCGTTCCACTCAAGAATTTTTCCCCATAGAAAAAGTTGATTACATTGAAATCTCGCCTCGTCAGGTAGTATCAGTTGCAGCCAGTGTTATTCCTTTCTTAGAGAATGATGATACGACACGAGCATTGATGGGAGCAAACATGCAACGTCAAGCAGTTCCTTTACTATCACCATACGCACCGATTGTTGGTACAGGGAATGAATACAAAATTTCTCATGATTCAGGAATGACAGTTGTAAGTGAAGCGACAGGTACAGTTAGTTATATTGATGGTCAAAAAATTATTGTTATTGATAAAGATGACAAAAAACATACACATTCATTAATTAAATTCCGTAAATCTAACCAAAGTACTTGTATTAACCAAACGCCAATTGTTGAGATTGGTCAACATGTGAAATTAGGAGAAACTTTGACTGATGGTCCAGCGATGCAAAATGGAGAGTTAGCTTTGGGTCGTAATCCTTTAGTGGCTTTTACTACATGGAATGGTTACAACTTTGAAGATGCCATTGTCGTTTCTGAACGTTTAGTGCACGATGATGTTTATACTTCAATTAGTATTGAAGAACATACAATTGAATGTTTACGAATTGATAAAATTGGTGATGAAGAAATTACCCGTGATTTACCAAACGTATCTGAAGACTCGAAAAGATTTTTAGATGAAGATGGCGTCATCATGGTAGGAGCCGAGGTACGTGAAGGTGACATTTTAGTTGGCAAAGTGACGCCTAAAGGCCAAAATGATGTTACGAGCGTTGAAAAATTATTACAAGCAATGAGTGGGGGTAAAATTAAAAATATTCGTGAAGCTTCCATGAAAGTGCCACACGGTGGCGAAGGCATTGTTGCTAAGGTAGAACGTTTCCATTCACGTGATGGATATGAATTAGATGATGATGTCATTGAATTAATTAAAGTTTACATTGTGCAAAAACGTAAAATTCAGATTGGTGACAAAATGGCAGGACGTCATGGTAACAAAGGAATTGTTTCCATTGTTGTACCAGTAGCTGACATGCCTCATTTAGAAGATGGTACACCAATTGATATTTGTTTAAACCCTTTAGGTGTACCTAGTCGTATGAATTTGGGTCAAATTATGGAAATTCATTTAGGTTTAGCTTTAAGAGAAATTGCTAAGAAAAAATTAATTGAATTCGTAATTGAAAAGACACCAATTAATGAAGTGGTATCGCAATTTGGTTTGGTTAAACCAAAAGCACAAACTTTAATGAAAGTGGCACGCAAACATTTCAAAGAAGCTAATGTCCAAACCATTAAAGATGCGCAAAAAAAGATTAGGGATGTTAATTTACAAATTATTTTAACTAACGCCGGTCTTTGTATTGAAGATCTTGCTATCAAAGCTGCTACACCAGTGTTCGCCGGTGCTAACTTAGATGACATTACTGATGCTTTAAAAGAAGCGAATATTAATCCGTTAGAGACTCATGGTAAATATAAATTAATTGATGGGCGTAGTGGTGATTATTTTGATGGAGAAATTACTGTTGGAGTAATGTACATGATGAAACTTGATCACATGGTTGATGACAAAATACATGCAAGAAGTGTGGGCCCATATTCAAAAATTACCCAACAACCTCTTGGTGGTAAGAGCCAAAATGGTGGCCAGCGTTTTGGAGAAATGGAAGTTTGAGCTTTGGAAGCTTATGGAGCAGCTTATAACCTACGTGAACTATTGACAATTAAATCAGATGATGTTAAAGGCAGAAATTTAAGTTATTCTGCCATCGTGAAGGGATGAGTTGCACCAGTGCCTTCAATTCCGGAATCATTTAAATTATTAACGAAACAATTGCAAGGTTTAGCACTTTGCATTAATGTTAAAGAAGAAAATGGGGTTGAAGAAGACATGAATAATTACACATCAGTAATTAGCGATGAAGAAATGAAAGAAAATGATGTCGAAAATAGTGAAGCAGTCACCATCACACCTAGTGAATCAAATTCGTATGAAGAAGATGAACAATTTTAATTGGTTGTAGTAAGGAAACAATATGATAAAGTCAAAAATTAAAACATTACAAATCGGAATTGCTTCACCTGAACGGATCCGTTCATGAAGTCATGGTGAAATTACCAAAAGTGAAACAATCAATTACAAAACATTAAAACCAGAACGTGGTGGTTTGTTTGACGAAGCCATTTTTGGTCCAGTAAAAGATTATGAATGTTCTTGTGGTAAATACAAAAAAGTAAAATACAAAGGAAAAATTTGTGAAAAGTGTGGTGTAGAAATCATTGAATCTATTGTCCGTCGTGAACGAATGGGACACATAGAGTTAGCAGCACCTGTTGCTCATATTTGAATGAGCAAAGAATTACCCAGTCCTTCAAAAATATCACTTATTTTAAATTTGTCTTATAAACAAGTGGAAGAAGTAATCTACTTTGTCAACCATGTGGTTTTAAATTCGGCAGGTAACACGATTTTTAAAGACAAAGATATCATCGATCTAACTAGTCCCCAAACTTCCAAAATTGATCGTCAACGTTTGATTCGTGTACTAAAAGAAATTAAAGCTAAAGTTACTAAAGATAGCATTGACTACAAACGAGCTGATGAGTACTATAAGACTTTAAAAAACACTTCAATGCCATTCTCCATTGAACAAGTGTTTAATTTTATTACTAAGCATACAAACATTCGTTTTGGAATTGGTGCAGAAGCGATTTATGACTTGTTGAAGAATGTCGATTTGCAAAAAGAATTAATCAACATTCAAAACGAAATGGTAAAACATAATCCTAATAGCCCAAGATTTCGTAAATTACTAAGACGTCTAGAAGTAATTCGTCATTTCATTAAATCTAATAACAAACCAGAATGAATGATTCTCAAAGTAATTCCGGTAACTCCACCAGATACCAGACCAATTATTCAATTGGATGGTGGCCGTTTTACTACTAGTGATATCAATAATTTTTACCGTAAGATTATTATTCGAAATGATCGTTTAAAAAAGATGATTGATTTAAGTGTACCTTCCATCATTTTAAATAATGAAAAACGTATGCTTCAAGAAGCAGTGGATGCTTTATTTGACAATGCAAGTCGTAGCAAACCAGTGATGTCTAAAGATAAACGACCTTTAAAATCGTTATCAGATCACCTTAAAGGGAAACAAGGATTATTCCGTCAAAATTTATTAGGTAAACGTGTTGATTATTCAGGACGTAGTGTCATTGTGGTTGGACCTGAATTAAAAATGTATGAAGTGGGAATTCCTTCATTGATGATTTTAAAATTATTTAAACCTTTCATCATTCGTGAATTAATTAGAAAATTTGATAATTTTGGTAATGAAATTAGACCAATTGCTACTAACATTAAAGCAGCTGAAAAAATGATTTTACGTCAAGAAAATATCATTTGACCAATTGTCCAAAAAATTATTAAGGAGCGTCCTGTACTATTAAATCGTGCGCCAACCTTACACCGTTTAGGTATCCAAGCTTTTGAACCTAAAATGATTGATGGTAAAGCAATTCGTCTTCATCCATTAGTTACCACAGCTTTCAACGCAGACTTTGATGGTGACCAGATGGCTGTGCATGTACCGCTTAGTCCAGAAGCCATTGCTGAAGCTCGTAGTATTTTATTAGCTTCTTGACATATTCTTGGGCCTAAAGATGGTAAGCCAGTTATTACACCAACACAAGACATGATTTTGGGTGTTTATTATTTAAGTACTGAACAAAAAAATAAGATCGGTGAGGGAACAATTTTCGCTTCCACAAGTGAAGCTTTACGAGCTTATGCCTTAAATCAAGTTCATCCGCACACAATCGTTGGTATTTCGACCACTAATTATCCACACAAACATTTTTCACATAGCGGTATTTTAATTACCACTGTTGGTAAAATTATCCTTAATAACGTATTACCAGAAGACATGGTTTACGTCAATGATGTGGATGTACCACAAAATTTACCTTCAACAAACATCGTTGAGCGTGGTAATGATCCGCGTGAAGCAATTAGTAAATGAACTCCACGTGATTCATTTACTAAAAAAACATTACAAGCAATTATCACCATGTTGTATTTACATTATCCAGTCGAAGTAGTTGCCAAAACAATGGATGGGATTAAAAATCTTGGTTTTAGATTTTCAACTAAATCTGCCACCACAGTTTCAGCATATGATATTCCTAAATACACTAAAAAATATGAGTACTTCAAAGAAGCCGATGCTAAAGTTGCTAAATTAAAACAACAATTTCAAAAAGGTTTATTGACTGATGATGAACGTTATAAAAAAGTTATTAGTTTATGAACTGAAGTAAAAGATAAAGTTTCTAATGACGTTGAAGAAATTATGGTGGATAAAAATAATCAAACCAATTCAATTGTGGTAATGGCAAAATCCGGTGCCAGAGGTAATGTCTCACAATTTACCCAATTAATGGGTATGCGTGGATTAATGTCTAAATCATATAACTATGATCAAAAAATTAAATCACGTATCATCAAGGATACCATTGAGATTCCTATTAAGCATGCCTTTGTAGAAGGATTAAGTATTTCAGAATATTTCAATTCATCTTATGGTGCACGTAAGGGTATGGCTGATACTGCAATGAAAACTTCGAAATCAGGTTACATGACACGTAAATTAGTCGATGTTGCGCAAGAAGTAATTGTGTCTGAAGAGGATTGTGGGACAACTCGTGGATTAGTAGTTGAAGCAATTTATGATTCTAAAGACGGTGGCAAACCAATTGAAAGTTTAGCTGACCGCATTGCTAATCGTTTTGCTATGGAAGACATTGTTCATCCTAAAACTAAAAATGTTTTAGTAAGACGTAATGAAATTATTACTAATGAAATGGCTACTTATATTGAACAAAGCGGTATTCAACAAGTAGAAATTCGTTCAGTATTGCATTGTCAATCTGAAAATGGAATTTGCCAAAAATGTTTTGGTAATGATTTAACTACCAATAAACCAATTGAAATTGGCACAGCGATTGGGGTCATTGCTGCACAATCCATCGGTGAACCTGGCACACAATTAACCATGCGTACATTCCATACTGGTGGTGCTGCTGGTGGTAGTAACATTGCTCAAGGGTTTGAACGGTTAAAACAATTATTTGATATGGTACCACCTAAAGAATGAGAAACCGCTGTTATTTCAGACATTAACGGTACGATCAAAACGATTGCTCTAAACGATGATGGTTATACCGTTGAAGTTAAGAATAATCATATTAACGAAATTCGCGTATACAATGTTCCTTTCAATAGTATCTTTAGAGTTAAAGTAGGAGATAAAGTAGTCATCGGTGATAAAATTACCGATGGTTCAATTGATATCAACCACTTATTGCACATTGCTGGTGTTGATGCTGTCAGAAATTACATGATTAAAGAAGTACAAAAAGTATATCGTTTACAAGGAATTGAAATTTCCGATAAATATATTGAAGTTATTTTATGACAAATGACTAATAAAGTACGGGTACTTAATCCAGGTGAATCATCATTTTTCATTGGTGAAATTATTGATATTAATGTGTTACGTAAAACCAATACTGAGTTATTAATGAGTAATAAAACGCCGATTACCGCAGTTAATTTAGTGTTTGGTTTGGATACAGCACCAAGCAAGAGTGATTCATTTCTTGCATCTGCTTCCTTCCAGGACACGAAAAAAATCTTGACTGATGGTTCTGTAAAAAATCAAGTTGATAGTTTACGTGGTTTGAAAGAGAATGTAATGTTAGGCAATTTAATTCCTGCTGGTACAGGATTAGTAAAACGTTTACAAATTCTGGAAAATGGTCAAATAATGTATAAAAAAGAATACTAGGATAATATAATTAGCAAACTTTATTATGCAAAAAACCACGATGATTAAAAAAGAAATGATGGAACAAAAGCGTCAATGGTATGACATTGATGCTACAGGTTTAGTACTTGGTAAATTAGCAGTTGTGGTGGCTGATTTATTAAGAGGCAAGAATAAACCAATATTTACTCCCCATGTTGACTGTGGTGATTTTGTCATTGTGCGTAATGCAAGTAAAATTGTGCTGACTAAAAATAAAGCAGACAATGAGTATTGGTATAATCACTCTGGTTATATTGGAGGATTACGTCGCCGTAGTGGAAAAGAAATGTTAGCTAAATATGCTGATGAATTAGTTTATATTGCAGTAAAAGGGATGTTACCTAAAAACCGGCTAGCAAGACGGATTATTACCAAATTACACGTTTATGCTGATGCCGGTAAAGATCACGCACAACAAAAACCAATCATATATAAGGTAGCTAAGTAATTATGGATAAAGTTGAATACAAAGCATTAGGACGAAGAAAAACTTCAATTGCCAGAGTGATCTTAACTCTAGGAACAGGGAACATTACAATTAATGGTCATAAACCTACGGAATATTTTCCTAATACTTTAATTATTCAGGATATGCAACAACCATTAGCGTTAACGGATACTAATAAATCATTTGATATTAAAGTGAAGGTAACTGGTGGTGGTTTTCGGGGACAGGCAGGGGCTATTCGTTTAGCCATTGCCCAGGCTTTAGTATTAGCTAAGAATGATTACAAAACCATTCTGAAAAAAAAGAAATTAGTAACTCGTGATGCGCGTGCTAAAGAACGTAAAAAATATGGTAAGTACGGTGCACGTCGTAGCCCACAATTCACTAAACGTTAAACTGCATATATAATTTAAACGTCTCATGATTTTGGAAGTATAGCTCAGTTGGTTAGAGCACACCCCTGATAAGGGTGAGGTCGATGGTTCGAATCCATTTACTTCCACCAGATGAAATAAATAATCTTGTCAATGACAAGATTATTTTTTGTTTAAACTATTAGGTAATTTAGATATTTGATAATGCTTATACTACCAAAATCTACATTAATCATAATCGTTTGGTTATTAAAAGCAAATGAATTATCCACTGATAATCAATATGCATAATTGCTATTTTCTTCTTCTTTAAATGCTAATCACGCTTTATATTTAGTGTGATCAATTTCAATCCGACATGCTTTGATCGATTGGTTATCAATTAAATTATGTAGATGCTTATCCACCATGATTGAATTGCTAGTAGCATCAGCTGTAAATACACAATTGGCAATTACATGTAATTTCAAGTAGTTTAGTAGAATGATGATAAAGATCAAAAATAATAAAAAGAAAAAGATTAAAGATTTAATTTGTTTAGTCATCTTTACATATAAATATGCTGATGAAAAATTTTTTACTAAAAATTTTGATTAATAGTATTAATTAATTTATGAATTTGATCAATGTTAATTTTATTTTTGGCACTGACAAAATATATTTTGTCAGGAGAAATTTTTAGATATTTAGCAATTTGTTGAATTTTATTCTGATAAAAATGAAGTTGTCGTTTATCAATTTTATTTAATACCACATAATGATGTTTGAAGCGTTGTTGAAAATATTTACTCATAGAAGTATCTAATTCTGTAATTACATTGGCATCGCAAATTTGGATAACACCATAAAGATTGGTACGTGTAGTTAAATAAGTATCAATGATACTAGTTACTTGATTTTTTAATTTATGACTTCCAATCATGAAACCATAACCTGGTAAATCAACTAGACGATACTGACCAAAATCATAGAAATTCACGGTTTGAGTTCGCCCAGGAGTTTTCGATACTAATGCAATTTTTTCTTTGGCTAAAGCATTAATTAATGTTGATTTACCAACATTACTACGACCAATGAAACAGATCTCATTTTTTTGATCATTGATTCATTCCGATGGATTAACAGTTGATTTTATAAAAAATGGCATCAAACTATTATAAGTGGGTTGCATTAATAAAATTTAAAGATTGTAAAGTTTAATAATTTTGGATTAAAAATTAATTAAGTGACAAATTAGTTTATGTGTTTTTCTAAATAACTGTAATCGTATTTATAGACATTTCTTTTGAATTCGTCCCATCTTTCTATCGGTGTTTTAATAAA
>JAISPD010000011.1 GCA_031275175.1 Mycoplasmataceae bacterium | reverse complement strand
AGGTATGACAGGTGGCGATGAAAATGTGCTAAAAGCCATTGATTTTGATGCTTTAGAAGCTGATCCAGACTATAATATTTACGATACATTATTAATTCCTAGCACTTTTAATAGTATTTTGGGTGATTTAGGTATTTATAACCATCTTGGTGAAGGTGAATGTTTTACTAATATTGTTAATTTAAACTTTGTAGGTTATGATCAAACACCATTTTACATCGGCTCTCAAGCCTTCCGCGGCTGTGCAAATTTTACAAGTGTTGATGCTTCAAAACGAACTATCACCTTCATCGGTTCTCAAGCCTTCTTCGGCTGTGTGTATTTAGACACTGTTTCACTTAAAACAACTGTAGTAGGCGTAACCATTTCCATCGGCTCTCAAACCTTCTTCGGCTGTGAAAATTTACAAACTTTTTCAATTCCTGATGCCACAACTGCAAATCCACAAAATTTTTCCATCGACTCTTATGCCTTCAGCGGCTGTGTCAAATTAACAGGTTTTGATGCTCCTACAAATTCAATCACAATCACTTCCATCGGCTCTGATGCCTTCCTCGGCTGTGCTTCTTTAACTGTGGACGGTCTAAACGCTATTGAACTTATTAAAGGAACAAACAAAATAATTACAAATGGTAATGTCGGTATAGCTTTTAAACCCGATGATAATTCTCCACTGTACACTAAAGGATGCTTAATTGCTGGTGTAATTGATTTAACAGAAAATGATTGATCTCTATTTTCTGTTAGAACTCAAGCTGCTTTTAGTGGTTGTGCATCTTTAACTGCGATAAATTTTGCTTCAGACACAATTAACATTGGAGTGGATGCGTTTGAAGATTGCATATCTTTGGAACAAATAGAATTAACCCCAAATATCACTGGTATATCTTCAGGAGCATTCTACAATTGCTCAGGATTGGCTCAATTTACGATTCCTTTGAATAGTTCGTTAAGTTCAATTGGTCCATCGGCTTTTTTAGGCTGTGTAAATTTGCAAAACATTAATTTGGAATTTACAAATAGTGAAATTCCATTCACCATAAATTATAGAGCTTTTTATAATTGTGGTAATGATGTTGATCAACGTGGAGGGACATGTACTATTATTGGTAATGCAGCAGGAAATTTTAAAACATCTGCTGTATCAAATGGCGGTTTACCAAATTTTTGACAAACGACACAAACCTCAATTTAAGTTGTTAATTCATTTAATGGTGGATGGAAACATTTAAATCACTTTGATTTATTTTTAAAGAAACGTATCAATGTTTTTTAAGATAGCATGTTTACCAACAATGGTTAATATTTTATTCATTTCTGGGCCGTGCTCTTTAGCAATTGCTATGAATCTTATTGGCAAATACAAATTTTTACCATTGAATTTGGTAATTTTCTTTACCTTATTAACGATTTCATTAGCATTTTCTAAAGTAATTTCATCGTAAGATAAGAGCACATTTTTAAAAGCATTAATATTAATTTGAAAACTACCATCATCTAGCATTTTTTGTACATCATTAGGAATATTAGCGAAATTAGTAGTTAAAAAAGTATTGGTAATTAGGTCATTAATTTGCGAAGCATAAGATAATTGGGATTGAAAAGTTAATAATGTAAGTTCTAATAAGTTTTTATTTCTAAAAAATGTAGTGTCAATTTTTAAAAATGACAGAACAAATGACAAATATTCATTTGGTGGCATCTTTTTGATGTATTGGTTACTAATTCATAACATTTTTTTAAAATCAAAAAATGCAGGAGCCTTTGATATGCGATTAATGTCAAATTCTTTAATAATTTCAGATAAATTAATTATTTCATTATTATTTTTACTGCTTCAACCTAGAAGCGCTAAAAAGTTGGCAATGGCCTCAGGCAAAAAACCCATTTGTTTATAATCTTCAATAAATTGCTTTAATTCACTATTACGTTTCGATAATTTCTTACCAGTATCATCTACGATGATTGATAGGTGCCCATATTCAATCATTCGTTGATCAAATCCTAGTGCTTGTTTGATTGCTATTTGATAAGGTGTATTAGATATATGTTCTTCGCCTCTTAATACATGAGTAATTTGCATATCATAATCATCAACGACTACAGCAAAATTGTACATGGGGATACCGTTAGATTTTAATATTACAGGATCAGTTAATGCAGATGTATGGACATTCATCTTACCTCTAATTAAATCATTTCATGCAAGGTTAGTATCGTCTGTCATTTTTAAACGAATCACTGCAGGGATACCTTGATGCAATTTCTCTTGAATTTCTTTAGCATTTAAATGCAAACAATGTCGATTATATTTGGGTGTTAAACCGTTTTTAATGGCTGTTACTCTTTGTTGTTGCAATTCTTCCTTAGTACAAAAACAATAATAAGCTTTATTTTCCTTTAAAAGTTTATGTGCTAGATCTTGATAGCGCTTCAATTTCTGTGTTTGAACGTATGGTGGGAAAGCGCCGGGGTTTCGGGGAGATTCATCTGGTGTAATTTTTAGTCAGTCTAAATTATCAAGTTGCGATGCTATACCTCCGGATACATTTCTTTCAGTGTCAGTGTCTTCAATCCGACAAATAAAAATCCCTTGATGATGTCTAGCAAATAAATAATTAAATAACGCTGTTCGTGCTCCGCCAATATGAAAAAAACCAGTGGGTGAAGGGGCATATCTTGTTCTCACTTTATTATTCACTCTATAATTTTATTGATTATTTTGTGATATGTTTGATTTCTTTTTTAACCAGGTGATATTTATTTTTTCTAAAAAATAAAAAAGTAAGAGTCAATGTCAAAATTAAAAAAGCTGGGGCAATGATTGCGGGAATGATAATATTTCAAGGGATAGCATTACTTATATGTGTAACTTTAATTGTAAATAAATATTGCTCAGTTAATTGGTTATTTCACTTAATTAATAATGAATTATTATAACTACCATTTTTAACAGAATTATCTATGATTCAACATCTAATGTCATTATTAATGGTAATTTTAGAAATTAATTTACTATCGATTTTAAAATCTAAAAAATTATTTTGTGCAGGCCAATTTAGTTCACCGAATTGCGTAGCAATTGCTGTGAAATGGATAATTGTAGGTTCATTTTTTAATATATTTAATTGCATTTGGTTTTGTTTAGTAGATTTTCATTGTGAATCATCCACATATACATTTATTTTGTATGGTAAAATTTGTTTTTGAATTTCTTGATCTAAAAATGAAAAAGTAATAGCATCCGTGATATAAACATGTGGATTATCAATCAAAGAAAATTTAATAATAAAAACATATGTCTCAGGGTATAAAGTATAGTAATATGGATTAACATTAAAATCAATGATACCATCATTATTAGCTTGAGTAATAGAAAGTCAACGGGTTTGTAATTTAGATGCATTTTGTGGTATGCATTGAATGTTAAGGGCAAGATTATTTTTACCATTATTTTTAAAATGATAAATGTTTTTGAGATCAGTAGATTTTGTTGAAGAATTGATGTAAACAATACCGTTTTCAAGTTTTTGGTCACGGGTAATAAAAAAATTGTTAGATTCAATTTCAGTAAATGGTAAAATGGCGTAGTCCATTAAATTAATGTTTTGCTTATAAATGTCTACTAATTTTTTAGGTACATATATGTCGGAAAATTTTGTACCGAATGGTAAAAATGATGATTTAGGAAATTCTATTGGGTTTATTGGTGTTAGATGATATTCTGCTACCATATTTAATGCATTAAACGCTAAAGAGTCGATGGATTTGACATTAGGTGGGATGGTTATTACACCACTTATATTTGTGCCACCAAATGCTCCTTTAGAAATGTGTGTGAGATTTTGCCCTAATGATAGACTACCATTAATACTCTTGCAATCAGCAAAAATAAAATTAGCCATATTAGTGATTAAATAATTTTCACCTTGATAAATTACATAATCTGGGATAACCAAATCTTTAGCAACAAAACTAAAAGCATCATTTATAGAATTTAAAGTAACTTCTCCAAAGCTATCGTTGGTAGGTTCTTTAGTTATCAAGAAATTAATTGTACCATTGGTTATATTTCAATTTTTTAATTGCGTTTGGTCAAAACTAAAAGTTTTTTCTATAGTTGTTGAATGCAAACTTGACAAATGTTGATTAATTTGATTGGTATTATTTTTGGCAGTGAAAACTAAACAAGAAAAAATTACACTTATAAATAAAATGAAAATTTGTTTTGCACGAGCTAACATAATTTTACTCTTCAACAATGTCGCCATCATTTTGAATATTAAAAATCTGTTTAAAAGGTAAATAAGCATCCTTAGTTCCAACAGGGATATAAACTTTTTTAATACTTGAACAATTTAAAAAAGGTGTGGTTGCAAATTGTGGCGGATTCAATGTTTTAAAATGTAGTTCTGATAGTTCTGAACAATCAGCAAAAGCATTTTGATGAATTTCTTTTAAATGATTGGCGAAGGTAACTTTTTTGACATGTGTATTACCAGCAAAAGCTGAAGCATCAATTACTTCACATAACGAATTTGAATTAAAAATAACACTAACATCACTGCAATCATTTAATTTTTTTTCAAAAATACTAGCATTAATTGATGTGACATTTTTGGGAATGGCTAATAAATTGTAAGTGGTTAGTGACGCAGCAGCACTATTGAAATCTATGACTTTACCATCTTTATCAATATTAATGTATGAGAAGGGAATTTTATTAAAACCATTGTTGTTTATTAGACTTATTTCAACATTGTCTGTTGCACTAGCATATTTAGCACTTAAATTTAAAACAAAATCGGAAAAGTCCAAAAGATCTGTGTTGTTATTGCTGATGGTGATTGTTTTATCAAAATAATTAGGAAATAAATTAACTCACGCTGGTTGGAGTGATAAATCTCAATTTCAAGCTAAATATCCACCTCATGGATAAGTGATACTAGCACCATAGGTAACAGATTTACCTTTGTCTAATGGACCATCGTTCCCAGATTTCTTTTGAATTTTCAATTTAGGTTGTTGGGTTAGATACATTTTTTCTTGAAAAATTGGTGATGCATTAATTTGCACATTTATGATAAAATCAACAAAATTATTTTTCATAGTTGCATCATCATTAATAACTTTTATTTTAAAACCAATTGAATTTTGTGTGTGTTGTGTGAAAGAATTTAATTCTAAGGCATTTTCAAAAGCACTTTCATTTACAGTTATCCAAATCTTAGTTTGATTTAATTGAATTTTGTGTTTAGCAGTAATTAGAACAGATGCGACTTCATTTATTCTGTAGCTGATTCATGATTGAGATTTGAATTCAATTTCTTCGTTACTATTAGTCTGTGCACAAGCAAAACTTAATGTGGACAACGATCCAATAGTACATAGCCCGAAGAGTGGAAAAAGAATATTTATTTTTTTCTTAAAGTGGAGTGAACGCATAAAGATAGTTATCTATGGTTTTGATATTATTGATTTTAGTTTTCACATTATCGTGGATATCCATTCGTCATTCTGGATTCACACCATTTTTTTGTACAATTTCAAAATGATTGGAATCAATGTATTTTAGGAAAAATGACGGAGTAAAATTTTTGATATCATATGTTTCTTTATGATGTGCCGCCGCATAAGTAATAGTATTTGTTGGCCCTTCATTTTTAGCAATATCTCAATCACCTCCAGAAATATTAACATTTTTATTACTAATCATTGGACCGTGTAATCGATGATAACTAGTGCCACCTAAATTAAAGACTCCAGTTATTTTACCGTTTAAGGCTAAAGTATGAATGTTATCATGACTAATTTGCGTAGCATCTCACTCAATTTTATTTAATGTATCTGTATTTAATGAAATAGTGAAATTAAAACTAGTTATTTCTAATCCGTGTTCAAGTCTCAATCCATGACAAGCTCATTCGTTATTTGAAACTGGCCAAGGAACGGTGTTTTCTGGAGTGGCGACACATGACATGGTAACTTTCTTATTTCCAGTATTTTGTTCAATTGTTAGAGTAACAGCATTTGCAGTTGTAACTGTACCAACGATATATTTACTATCAGGTTTAGCTGTAATGGTAATATTTGTGGAAATTGGTGCACTATAAGAAGCAGGGAAATGAGTATCAGTGGATAGTGTATAGTCATTAACAGTAATACGGCTATCAATTTTCTGCATTTCGTTTAAAATTTTGTCATGCAATGTTTTATCGGTAAATAATTTAGATTCAACATCTGTTTGCGTTAAAATTGCAGGATTAAAAGTATAAATGGTAACTGGATTATTAGTACCGATATTGGCATTTTCAATGTTTTTTCTTTCATCTAAAGATTTTACCTTAGCGTTAAAGGAAAAACTACCTGAAATTTTTGTTTGATCTTTTTTAGCTTCAACTGTAATGGTTACATCAATACCGGTATTTGCGGTTTTTCCTGCTGCATTATTTTTAACATCAAAGTCTGCGTGATATATATCAGGAGAAATTGGTTTAATGACATTGGTAATGGCATCTAATAAAGCGGAGTTATGATTAATGGTATCAGCCTGGGCGTCAGATAATGGATCATTAGGGCTTGGATTGTTGATGATAATATCATTGGGATATTTTAATTGAATGTTATTGATCGATACTGTGGTATAGTCACAAGATAAATTAACAATAAAAGAAAAGCCATTGACAAAATATTCTGAAAAAGCTCAAGCTTTTACATTAATTATTACCTTCAAAGGACTAGAATAATTACCGCCATCTATGTGCCCATCAGAAAATTGCAAGTTATCCTTTTTAAGGTCTTCAATGCTGATTCCAGATTTTTCTGAAATTGATTCATAGGCAAGAGTTTTATAGTAATTTATGAAACTATCAAAATCTGCACCAGTGACAGTATGTGGTGTTAAAGAATGCATTATAAAATCTGTAGGATTTATTTCATAAGAAGATAAATCCTTGGCATCTTCAGCATAAATTGCTATGATACAATCAATTGTAAAATTACCTGTTAGACCAGATGGATTTTTGTCAATGGCTGTTACTTCAATTGGATAAACTGGATGTTTAGTGTAATCGCCAATATCTGGTACTTGTACACTAAATGTGAAATCTTTATCAGTAATAGTTTTTTTGCCAGATATTTTACTAATGGAATCAATAATTAAATTTTTAATTCCATTATGATGGTCAATGACATTTTTTATGACACTACTAGGAACTTTAGATGGATCTTTTTTATATGTAACATAAACAGTTTGTTGAGGAATATCCCCTTGACAAGCACCGATATTGAAACGTGCTGTATTATCTGCTTTCACATATACTGTGAAATATTTTGCTCCGCTCAATGCTCCGGTTCTCGTAGCGATAATTGACATTTCAATCGGCACTTCTTTTGTCATATCTTCACTTGGAACAGGCAAAGAATTAATGGTGTAATCTTTAGGTGTCACATTAGGGAGGTGTTTGGCAATTAATGCTTGAATATCGCTACGTAATGTGTGATCAACTTCAATTGCCTGTTCTTCATTGATGGTAACATGTGTAGGATCAACAGCAAAAATTTGAATGTGTTCTGTAGGAATTTCACTATCCAAAATTTTTGATAAATCGAAATTGCCTATTTCTGTAGGGGTACAACTAGTTGTTATTGCAGGGATGATAGCAAATGGTGTTAACCCCATGAGTGCAATTAATGTGTGTCTAACAAATTTTATTTTTTTCATATTTTTTCCTTAATTTTAATTTTCGTGTGTGTACTTAATTGAATGAATAAAATTTTGAAAATAAATGAAAACAAATAAAACAAAACATTATTCCATTAAGAGAATAAAACTTTTTTTAATCTAAGTCAGAAATAAGTTAACAATTGATTAATATGAACAAAAATGTAGTGGAATGAATAAAGTTTTAATAGCAATATGGGAGATGTTTATTTTTGAATTCTAAATGCCTTTAATTTGCGATGATATTCATCTTTGTATTGGTGGAATTGTTTGCGTAAATTTTTGATTTCCGAGTAATTCTTATTAACTTTAGCTTGCGATAAAGCAATTTTAAAACTAGTTAAATTGAAAACATATTCTTTTTTTAAATTTCGCTTATTAAATATATCTATAGTATTATTATTTTTATTTTTTAATCTAATCATGAGTGTAGGTATAACAACAATAATAAACTCTACGATAATAATAAAAAATATTAAACCTATAGGTCTAATTCAAGAAATATTTTCAATTTGTCAACGTGACGATGGTTGATAAATAACAATGGAATATATACCCAAGCTTAATAAAGGGATGCTACATAAAAAACAAATTAGAAGAAAGAGTTGTTGTTTTAAAAAAAATTTAATTTTTGCAATTATTTTCATTTATTTATTCTCCTGGAAATAAAATTTCGTTCATTTTATTTTTAATGATGTCAGCCTCATTACCAAAAACAGCATAAACAGATTGTGGCGATGGTTTAATGATGCCTCGTGCGCCTAGTTGCATAAGTTTATCTTTATCAACATTATTTGGATCTACTACTTGCACTCTTAATTTGGTAATACATGCATCAACGTTTTTAATATTGCTTGCACCACCATAGGCATCAATTACATGTTTGGCTAATTCTTCATATTTACCATGATGTTGCTTAATTGCCTTAATGTTTATGTCGGTTGCTGTTTGAATTGTTGTTGATAAATTTCCAGTCCGCTTTTCCCTGAAATCTGATTTAGTAAACATTTTTACTGCAACACCTCTTCCTGGTGTTTTGATATCAAATTTCAAAATTAATGTTCTAAATAAAAAGAAATATGTGGGCATCAGAACTAATCCAACAATTACTATTCAAAAACAATTAGTAGCATGTCCTTCAGCATCAGGCAGAATCCCATAAATTATAAAATCTAAACTTCCGCCAGAAAAAGTTACGCCTACATGTGCCCCTAATAAATTTGTCAATCAAAAAGAAATTCCAGCAATTGGAGCATGAATGCCTCAAAACAATCAAGGTGCCAAAAATAGAAAAGTAAATTCTAATGGTTCAGTAATTCCTGTCAAAAATGAAGTTAAAGCAGCTGAGCCGATAATGGAAAACGCTTGCTTGCGATTTTCGCTACCCTTAGGAACTACCATAATCATTGCCACTGCTGCAGCTGGTAAGCCAAATACCATGAAAGGATATTTTCCTTGAAGATATTGTCCCGGATTACCTGCATCAAGAGATGGGTTATAAAATTTATTTCAATTACTTAAAGTGATGACAAAATCATATTGGTGCCCATCGGTTCCTAAAAAATGGTATGATTTACACAGATAGTCAGCAATAAACATTCATAAGTTTTGATCTCCTGCAGTTGGTGGTAATGTGTCTGGTGGTGATGTTTGTCAAATGGCGTTTTTTCAAGTTATTCCTGTATCTACCCCCGAAACAAATACATGGGAAGATAAATCAAATGATCCACCTGCTGATGTATACCATAATGGTGCATAGAAAGCATGATGCAATCCAAAAGGAACCAAAGATCTTTCAATTAATCCAAAAAAGAAACTTTGAATACCAATCGGAGCAACACTAAGTTCATTTCCAAACATGTACAACCCTAATCCAATTATTGGTCAAACCATGGAAATAAACATCCCTAAAACGAGGCTAGCGGTAAAAGTTACAATTGGAATAAAACGAACGCCACTAAAAAAACCAATGATTGATGGCAATTGAATACTCTTAAATTTGTTATATAGATATGCTACTAAAAATCCAACCATAATTCCGCCAAAGACACTAGTGGAGAGCGACATGATTCCTACATTAGAAATGAAAATACTATTAAATTGAGCAAGACCACTTTCGCCCATATAGGAATACCATAAAAAATGATATCCATCTGCGGAAGTAATTTTTTCAGCATCTGGATTTCCTACACGAATGATTAAAGATAATTGAATACCATTAAATATTAATCAACCGACAAAAGCTGATAATCCTGCTGTACCTGAATCTTTGGTAAATGAAATTGCAATCGCAATTGCAAACAAACATGGCAGTGCTGAAAATATTGCACTACCAGTAGTATTTAATATATTGCCAAATATGTATAGTGCTGAAGAATGTGAACTGGTTAGATTGATAATAGTTGCTCCAATACCTAAAAATAGCCCAGCAATAGGGAGCATGGCTATCGGAAGCATTAAACCACGAGATAATTTGGCAATTGCTTCCCTAACATTTCCCTTAGGTTTGGTTATATGTTGATTAACTTCACCAAAATAGACTTTTGACATAATAGACTGTAAAACCTAATTTAATTTATTTTACTTGGATGGCTTCAATACCAGGAAGTGGTGAACCTTCAATAAATTCTAAGGTGGCACCTCCACCTGTAGAAACGAAACTAAAATCAGTTTCTTTAAATCCTAAAGCTGTGGCAGCGGCAGCTGAATCTCCACCACCGATTAAAGTGAATACTCCTTGTTGAGTTAATGTTTTTAATACTTCACAAATAGCTTTGGTACCGTTTTGAAAATTTTTAAATTCAAAAACACCAGCAGGGCCGTTTCAAAAAATTGTTTTTGCCTGTTTTAATTCATTAGTAAAAGTTTCAATAGTTTTGTTACCAATATCTAAACCCATTAAACCATTTAAACCTTCGCTTACAGTACGTTCAATTGGATGTGCATCTGCAAATGTTGTGGCGCAACGAAAATCTTGTGACAATAATATTTTATTTTTACCTTTATTTAAAATATTTTTTGCTTCCGTTAACATTTCTTCTTCTAACAATGAATTACCGATATCTATTCCTTGAACTTTTAAAAATGTGTATGCCATCCCACCACAAATAAGTACTTTATCTGCAATATTTAATAGATTATTAATGATTTTTAATTTATCACTGACTTTAGCTCCACCTAAAATAGCGATTACTGGTTTACTTGGGTTGTATGCAATTTTTGATAAATTTTGAATTTCTTTTTGAATCAAAAATCCGATGCAAGAAATCGGAATGTATTTAGTAATACCGACATTAGATGCATGTTTACGGTGAGCCGTGCCAAAAGCATCGTTTACAAAAATACTAGCTAATGATGCTCATTCTCTACTTAGTTCATCATCACATTTAGATTCCAATTTTACAATTTTACCATTGACATCAATGTCGCAATAACGTGTGTTTTCTATGAGCAAAATTTGTCCTGAATTGAGTTGTTCCACAGCGTTAATTAATAGAGGTCCTCGGTTCACATTTAAGAATTCTATCGGAACATCTGGTAATAATTCTTGTAATACCGATGCTGCTGGTAATAATGATTTTTTGCCAGATTGAATATCATCAAGTGATTTAATTCTAGATAAATGACTCAAGAGGATAATCTTACATTTTTTATCTAATAAATATTGAATTGTTGGTAATGCAGCCTCAATACGTTTACGATCAGTTACTACGCCATCTTTAATGGGAACATTGAAATCTACGCGTACTAATACTCGAGCGTTTTCACAATCAATGTCATTTAATGTTTTTTTATTAAGAATATTTTGCATATTTTATTCCTTCAAATGAATTTTATTTATTATGCGTAAGTGCTAATGACCTACTTGAAGTATAACCAATAAAAATGTAAAAATAAGTGATTATTTAATTTGTGTTAATAACTTGTAGGTATTTTATAATCATCGCATGATATCAAAAGAATTATTTGAATACATAACGAGTAAATATGATAAATGAGAAGATGTTGTGAATTATGTAAGCGAAAAACTTATAAAATTAAACATTGTATCAGTTGAATATCCCAAAATAGTTATAAAAGAAACTAATAGATTAGGTTTCTACTATATTATTGCTCCATTTGTTGCATTGGTACATATATCCCCGGGTCCCATAATAAAACAAACGAGTCTGTCTATAAATATTTTAGAAAATTTGGTTAATTTTGGAGATAAGCCAGTTAAATATGTAGCAGTTTTAACAGCAGTAGATGGTAAAAATCACATGGAACTTTTACAAGAATTCGCTAATGCGTTTGGTAATCCCGATTTTCTAAAAGCATTAGATAATGTCAAAACATACAATGAATTTAATTCATTGTATGAAAGGTATAAATAATGCAACAGTTTATTAATTTTTTAACGGGTTTTTTTGGAACACCCGCAATCCTAATTGGTATATTTTGTTTAGTTGGTTGTATCATTCAACATAAATCTGTGGCGAAAACCATCACATCGGTTGTGAAAACCATAATTGGATTTCTAATTATTGCAGGTGGAGCTACTTTGGTTGCTGGAGCAATCGGTAAATTCTCAACTACTTTTGAATTGTTGTTCAATCGTTCAGGTTGAATAGCAAGTAATGATAATATTCCTGGATTATTGTTATCTAATGGATCATTAGCTTGGATTGCCACAACTGGTTCAATTATTTTAATTGTGGGGATGATTTTGAATTTGTTATTAGTGAAAATATCAAATTTAAAATATGTATATTTGACTGGTCATTCTGCTTGATATTTTTCAGTTATGATAGCGTCAGTGTTTCAAATTACTGGATTTAATAACGAACCTCAGATGTGAGAAATCATTATTTTAGGTTCATTGTTAGTTTCAATTTGGTTAACAGTTTCACCATATTTAACCAAAAGGCACATGAACATCATCACTAACGGTCAAAATTTAGCTATTGCACACACTGGCAGTATTGGTTATGTTACTGCAGGATTTGTTGGTGAGTTAGTTAATAAAATTAAAAGAGGTAATGTTAGATCGACTGAATCTATAAGATTTCCTAAAGGATTAAATTTTTTAAGAAACACTAATGTTTCTATAAGTTTAACGATGTTAATTTTATTTATGGTTATTTATTTTACATGTTGAGGTGTTAGAGGTTTTGATGCTATGGTTAACGCGGGAATATTAGCGGACACTGATTCGCCCATAGTTCAAGGAATCCTACAAGCATTTACATTTGCTGCAGGTGTTGAAGTGATATTAATTGGTGTTAGAACATTTTTGAGTGAACTAATGCCTGCATTTAAAGGAATTAGTGAAAGACTAATCCCAGGATCAACACCTTCAGTTGATTGTCCAATTACCTTTACTTTTGCACCTAATGCAGTTACTATAGGTTTTTTAAGTTCAATGGCTGCGGGTTTTATGATGTTAGGTATTAACGTTGCGGTGTCTAGTACTTTATCACCGACATTAACATGATCAGCCATCATCTTACCCAGTATTATTCCTCATTTTTTTACTGGAGCAACAGCTGGTGTATTTGGTAATGTTAAAGGTGGTATTTTAGGAGCAATATTGGGGGCGTTCGTAAACGGAATAATAATTACTTTGGTTCCCTATATTTTTGTTGGTTTAGGATATCATCAATGAGCAGGTAATGTTATTTGAGGAGACGCTGATTTTATCGTTGGGGTTGCTCCTGGATTAATGTTGACATATATTGGCAAATGAAGTGTATATGTTTTAATTATTACTTTATGAGTTTTAATCCCGTTTGTATCTTTAATTAAATTCGCCATTAAGTGAAAAAAAGATAGTTCGTTCAGAACGAATTATCTTAAAACAAAAGAAGTAACTAAAAATCAATATAAATTACTAAAACAACAATTGAATCAACGTCGGATTGAACTCAAAGCAAATAAACAAACTATAAAGCAAACTAAAGATAAAACGGTCAAGGATGATTTATATAAAAAGCGAGATTTAATTAATGAAAAATATGAAAAAATATTAAGCGGCGAACAACAAGAAATAAAACAAAATACCCCGATAAATGTATTAACTGGAACAGTTAATACAAAAAAATATAAATTTGTTGCGGTATGCGGGCAAGGATTGGGTAGTTCCATGATTGTAGAATTAAATGTGAAAAAAACACTCAACTTTCTTAACATAAATGCCGATGTCACACACACCAATCTTAATTCATTTGACCCTAATGATAATAGTGTTGATGCTATTATCGTTGGGAAAGATCTTGCTACTTCAATTAATTTTAAGAATAAAATTGTCTTAGATAATTTATTAAATCAAAAAGAAATTTCAGAAAAAATAACGGAATTTCTTAAAAATAAACAATAGATTATTTTGTGTAAAAGAATTTAATTCTAGTTCTATCATTTGATTTTTAAGCAAAGTCT
The DNA here is from genome assembly GCA_031275175.1 of Mycoplasmataceae bacterium. GTDB lineage: Bacteria > Bacillota_I > Bacilli_A > Mycoplasmatales > Mycoplasmoidaceae > Malacoplasma_A. The sequence goes on along the minus strand of JAISPD010000011.1, from coordinate 32,497 downwards.
GAAGTTAACATGTAGTTAGAGATACAAAACCATATAATAGTGATGAGTAGATCATTTGAGGAGTTCATTTTAAATATGACAGGGTTAGACAAAATAGCACAAATAAAATATGAAGGAAAAAATTCAAAAAATCCCCTAAGTTTTCATTACTATAACGCTAATGAAAAATTGATGGGTAAAACGATGGCGGAGCATTTAAAATTTGCAATGAGTTGATGACACACAATTAATGCTAGTGGAACTGATATGTTTGGTGGTAACACCATGGATAAAAGCTTGGGACTAACGGGGATAAAAATGTATGAAGCAAAAGCGGACTTCGCTTTTGCTTTAATGGATAAGCTCGGAATTAAATATTATTGTTTTCATGATGTAGATATTGCCCCTGAAGGTGACACATTAGCTGAAAGTGAAAAATATTTAATACACATGACTGATCATTTATTGAAGTTACAAAAAAAGTATGGTATTAAATTACTATGAGGCACAGCGAATATGTTTAGTCATAAAATTTTTATGACAGGTGCAGCGACGGGATGTAGTGCAGATGTGTATGCGATTGCAGCCGGTAAAGTAAAAATGGCACTAGATGCGACAATTAAATTAGGTGGTAAAGGCTATGTGTTTTGAGGTGGCAGAGAAGGATATGACACCTTATTAAATACCGATGTGAAAAGCGAATTACAACATCTGGGAAAATTTTTACAAATGGCACGTGATTATGGTCGCAAACAAGGGTTTAAGGGTGATTTCTATATTGAACCAAAACCTAAAGAACCGACTAAACACCAATACGATTTTGATGTTTGCACATGTGCTAATTTTTTAAGAGAATTTAATTTAATTAAAGATTTTAAAATGAATGTTGAAGCTAATCATGCTACTCTTGCTGGTCATACTTTTCAACATGAACTACGTATGGCAGCAGTTAATGGTATTTTTGGTTCAATAGACGCCAATCAAGGTGATACATTATTAGGTTGGGACACAGATCAATTTCCAACTAATGTTTATGATACAACTATGTGTATGTATGAAGTATTAAAAGCTGGTGGATTTACAAATGGCGGTCTTAATTTTGATGCCAAAACGCGACGTGCTTCCAACACATTACTAGATATTTTGTATGCATATATTGCGGGAATGGATGCATTTGCGCTTGGATTACGTAAAGCAGCAGCTATTATCCAAGATGGACGTCTTGATAAATATGTTGAAGAAAAATATAAAACTTTTAAAACCACTGCAATCGGTAAAAAAATTAATAGTGGTAAGACTAACTTATTAGATTTATATCAGTATGCTAAACAAATTTCTATTAATAATATTTCGTTACCAAGTGGTCGTCAAGAATATTTGGAACAAGTTTTAAACGATATTTTATTTAACTAGCATATGTATTTAGGAATAGATGTTGGTACGAGCTCTTTAAAAGCAGTTTTAAGTGATACTAACGGGAAAATTATTGAAACAGCATCAGTTAATTATGCAATAAGTTTACCACACGATGGATGAACCGAACAAAACCCAGACGATTGGTATCATGCTGAAATAAAAGCAATTAAACAATTAGGTAATCGTTTTGATTTATCAAAAATTCAAGGTGTTTCATTTTGTGGCCAAATGCATGGATTAGTATTGTTAGATAAAAATGATCATGTAATTAGACCTGCTATTTTATGAAATGATAACCGTACAGTCGCTGAATGTGCATATCTTAATAATGTAATTGGTAAAAAACGATTAATTGAATATACCAACAATATTGCTTTTACTGGTTTTACTGCACCAAAACTTTTATGAGTTGCTAAACATGAACCAGCCTTGTTTAAATGTATTAATAAAATCATGTTACCCAAGGATTATGCTGCATATAAAATGTCAGAAGTATTTGCCACAGATTTTAGTGATGCAAGTGGTACATTATATTTAGATGTTAAAAACAAACAATGATCAAAACCAATGTTAAAAATATTAAAGATTAATCAAAATCAATTGCCAAAATTATTTGAAAGTTATCAAGTTGTGGGTAATGTATCTAAAAAATTTGCCAAGCTTACGGGAATGTCTACAAATACCAAAGTAATTATTGGTGGTGGCGATCAAGCTGTAGGAGCAGTTGGTACGGGGACAGTAGAGAATAATCAATTAAGTATCTCTTTAGGAACTAGTGGAGTGATATTTGCTGCTAGCAAAGACTTTAAAAAAGTATCTAGTGGAGCGATGCATAGTTTTTGCCATGCTACTGGTCAATATCATATTATGGGAGTAATGTTATCAGCAGCAGGTGCATTTGATTGATGAGTAAAAGATGTTTTAAAGACAAAAAATTTTAAACTTATTAATAACACGATTGATTATCAAAAGTGGAATGATATTTTATTTTTACCATATTTATCAGGTGAGCGTAGTCCAATCAATAATCCCTTTGCTCGTGCTGAATTACATAAACTATCTTTGTTGCATACGCAAGCAGATATTTCTAAAGCCATTATTGAAGGAATTAACTTTGGTTTATTAGATTGTTTAAATTCAATTCAACAATTAGGGATTAAATCTAAAAGTGCTAGAGTAATTGGTGGTGGTGCTAATTTTGATACATGATTGCAAATTCTGGCAGATATATTGAATCTTAATATTAATACCATTAACACAACTGAAGGAGGAGCATTGGGTGCAATCATTTTAGCTATGGTAGGGTGTGGTCGTTTCAAAAATGTTTCGACTGCCTGTAAAGTAATTATTAAAAATACAAAAATATTTAAACCTAATGCAGCTCTTCACCAAAAATACTTACAAAAATTTAGAGCGTGAAAAAAGTTATATTTGACTTTATATCAATAATTAAAATTCAAACATAACATTAAAAATATTATTTGTGTTTGGCATGTTGTATCCACTACAAATAATATTTTTTGTTTTCTTATATTCAAAATTGATATTAGATTAAACAGAATATTGTTTAATCATAATGTATAGGATGTTTAAGTTGTGCATTTCAAGAAAATATTAAAATTAAAGTTTTTATTTGCTAGTCAAATAATGGTTGGTGGAGTGTCTACATTAATGATGTTGACAGGATGTGATCATCCAACAGAACCTACTAGTATATCTATCAAGCAAGGAAGCATTTGAAATTGTCGCTGGAATAATGATGGGAATGTGGAAGTGACAACCGCTTTAATTTATGATTATGTAGCGTCATTTAAAGTTTTTGATAATTTAGGGAATAATGTATATGAACAGATTTCGTATACTTGTCAATTAAATCCTGATCAAATCAAAACTGATTATCAACCGTTTGCAAGAATAACTAAATCCCACAGTGATTTTGAAATTCGTTATATTGATCCTGAACCAAAAAATCCAGGAACCGAAATGTTAGTGAATTTAGAATTGGATTTAGCTAGTGGTAATCAACTAAAATATGCTTTTAAAATTCTACGAATCTAAATTTTTACTATTAGAATTTAAACTCGAGATGAAATTTAAAATTTAATTGATAATAATGATTAATTTTGTTATTTTTTTCACATTTGTATATAATGCTACCATATTTAATAGGAGACTGTCATGGGCAAACCGCTAACAAAAACTCAAATCACTGCTGAAGTTGCTTCAAAGACTAATTTAAGTAAGAAAGATGTTGCTAATGTACTAGATACATTACAAATGCTTGCTGAAAAACGTGTAGTTGCTGATGGTCAATTTCGTGTAATTGACCTCGGTAAATTAGTTGTAAGAAAAACTAAGGCTAGAATTGGACGTAATCCAGCAACAGGTACAGAAATTAAAATTCCTGCAAAAACTGTTGTCAAATTCCGTGTTGCTAAAAATATCAAATCTTTAGCTAAGAGATAATACTAACTATTATTGTTGATAAAAAAAGTGGATGCGTAACCATTCACTTTTTTATTTAAATCTCAATTTGAATTTTTCGATGGCTTGGGGTGTATTTACGATAAATGACTTTAGCAGCCGTTAACATTTTCTTGGATGCTTTTACTGCATCAGTATCGGCATAGCGGTCTTCTGCATAGACAATTTCTTTAATCCCACTTTGAATAATGGCTTTAGCACATTCATTACACGGGAATAAAGTAACATAAATTTTGCAACCTGTTAAATCATTGCCAGCAAAATTTAAAATGGCATTCAATTCAGAATGCACCACATATAAATATTTGGTTTCAATCGGTGTTCCCTCACGATTCCAAGGAAACTGATCATCACTACACCCACGTGGTAATCCGTTATAACCTAATGATGCTATGCGATTATCACTAGTAGCAATGCAACAACCTACTTGCGTATCTGGATCTTTTGAACGCAAAGCAGATAGTTTTGCAACCCCCATAAAATATTCATCTCAATTAATGTAATCTTTCCTTTTCATGTTATTATTGTTACCCAGTTGTTTGGTTTTTAAGTTTAGTAATTGCTTGTTGGTATTGATTTTTGCTAATTCATTCTAATTTTTTTAATCATTTAATTTCTTTTTTGTCTTTTTTTGATAAATCTATTTCACTATATTTACTAACTTGTTGTTTATATTCGTCAGTTTGCATGTATAAAGCTTTAGAATTTTTAAACACTAACGGAAAATATAAACCTCCAATAAAAACGGTGCAAATGGTTGCAAGAAAAAATAAAGCAAGTCCAGACACTAAAAATGCATTTTTATTACCGTTATCATAAGGTAGTGGTTTCTTTGAATCAAATCTAAGTCCATAGTAATAAAAAAGAATTACTGAAGATACAAACATTAAAAAGAAAAGACATAAAATACTAGAATAAATTCACTTGAATTTAATACGAGACTGTTTATCTCTATGAATTCATTGCGCAGCTATGACTTTTTTATTGAATCAATTTTTTATTCTTGTTTTCACTAATAAGCCCTCGCAAAGTATACAATATATTTGGCTGGTTTTTTGGTAAAAAAACATGCTTGATTTTGTGCTAAAGACATAATGCAACGAGGTGAAGCACCAGTTTGTTCTTTTAATAACTTTTCATCAGATACATCACCGCCTCAAGCTGCTTGGGCAATTTTTTTATTTGCAATAGTCTCTTTAAACTCTTCAATATTTTTGATTTGAACAATCGATTCATTTAATTTTTGTTCAGCACGTTTATAAATATTGATTTGGTATTGGTGTAATTGTTCGGTAATGATAGTTTCAATATTATTAATTGGGTAACTGATTTTAGTACCATTATCACGACGGATAAGTATTAAACTATCACTTTCCACATCTTTTGGTCCCATTACTAAAATAATGGGTGTGCCTTGTACTTCTTGATTTGCGATTTTAAAACCCATCCCATTCGATGAATCATCAATAATAACGCGATACTTATTATGTAATTTATGAAAAATTGTATCAATTATGGTTTTAATGCGTGGGTCTTTATCCATAAAAATTGGTAATAACGCTATTTGAATTGGGGCAACACCAACTGGTAAAACCAAACCTTTATTATCAGCATGAATCATAATGATGGCACCAATAATCCTTGTGGACATTCCTGCTGAAGTTTGGTGAACCAATTTATATTGATTATTTTCATCTTGGAATTTAATATCAAAAGTTTTCGAAAAATTTTGTCCTAAATAATGTGAAGTAGCACATTGTAAAGCTTGGCCATCTTGCATCAGTGCTTCAATCGTGAATGTGTTAATTGCCCCTGCAAATCTTTCACCTTCGGTTTTTTCGCCCATTAATACAGGCATACATAAAAAGTATTTGACAAAATCTTGATATAATTGAATTAATTCAGTTGTGGTTTTCATTGCATCATTTTGGTCGGTGTGAACTGAATGCATTTCTTGCCAAAAGAATTCAGAGTTTCGTAAAAATGGACGGGTAGTTTTTTCTACACGATAGACGCTACATCATTGGTTATATTTAATTGGTAAGTTATTGTAGGAATTAACAATTTTTTTAAAATAAGTACAAAAAGCAATTTCACTTGTTGGTCTTATAATATAGGGTTCTTCTAATTGTTTCTCTCCTTGTTGAGTAACCAAAAATATTTCTGGGGCAAAACCTTTCACATGTTCTTTTTCTTTTAAGAAATCTGATTGTTTGATAAAAAGGGGTAATTGTACATTTTTTACATCTTTACTAGCTAATCGACGATCTAATTCCGTAACGATATTTTGTCATATTTTTCAACCATTAGGTTGAAAAATCATCATACCTTTAATTGTTGTGTAATCTACTAATTGTGCCGCTTGAATTACACTTGTGTATCAATCGGCAAAATTTTCTTCACGGGTAACGATTTTATCTAACTTCATTGGTTTGAATTATAACGAACCACTAACAATTATAAAATTAAAATCTTAGCAATATTTTAATTAATTTTTTGATTTTCATGCTTCATCATTCTGAAGAAATAGTAAAAAAATGTGATAACTACTCAAACTAACATCGTCCCAATATTCAACAAAAATTCTTCAATAAATCATTGTGTTTCTCAAAATGCTCAAAATGTAAAAGCTATTCATAGTAATCAAACAATTCAAACCAAAACAGCCTTTTGAGAATATTTAGTAAATGGTTTATTTTTCTCATCATTAATTAAACCAAGCCTAGAGTTAAATCAATGCATAAAATTTTCCAATTTATCAGTAAGGAAATTTCATTTTAAGAATAGCAGCATAAATATTTCACAAAGAAAAATTGAAACATATACATCAAAAATATAATGTTGTTTTACAAACAAAGTTGATGTGCAAATTAACAATGCATATATCAATGAACATCACGCTACTGTTCGTGTCAGTCTCTTCACACCATTTTTAAAATATGTACCACGAAAGGTAATAACAATCAAAACGGATAAACATATATGCCCACTAGGGAAAGTCTGATCAAACGAATCAGTTGTAAATGTTCAATTACACATATGCAAAAAGAAATCTTTATTAGCATCTTGCTCAGTTATAACCGGTCTAAAGTTAGCAGCTATACCATTGGGAATTGTGATAAATATTACTACTGATAAAATGTTTACCACAATTGAACTCAGAATAAATTGATAAAATTTTTTTCGCCCCATAAATCCATAAATCAAAAATGGTCCAATTACTCAATAAGCGTAAGCAGTTGTATAAGGAACGATAAAGTATTTTACAAATGGCATTCATCTATCAAACGACGTTTCCAATATTAAAAAATTTGGATTGTTAGGATGAGTGGGGTCATAAACTCCATATATATGACTTGTGATAGCCCGCGAAATGATATATATTGCCTCACCTATAATGTAATGAAGCAGTGCTATTGTTAAACATTCTAAAATCCAATGTTTTCAAAAGGAAATATATTGCTTGTTAGTTTTCTTAAAAATGTTTTTATAACCGGAAGTTTTGTTTAACACAATTCACGAGTATAGCACAGTATTTAAATGAATTTTGCACCATGTCTACATTCTTCTCATAACAAAATTAGTGGAAATATCTAATTTTTATCTGATCAACTAAATTTTTATTTAATCCATACTGGATTGCCACAGCTTTAGCTTTTTGTAACCACGACTTGCTCAATGTATTAATATCATGGGCATCTGCTTCAATTAATACTTGAGCTTTGGATTTGGCAACTTCATTTCAAAAAAGTTTAACTGGATAATGAAAACCATCACGAATTTGGTGTAAACCATTAGCATTGAACCCTAATGGTAATTGGTATTTAATGCTAAGATTAATAATTTGTTTAGTTAATCATTTAGCATTTTTATTTCACTTACGATAGGCTTGTAATCAAATATCAGGATGAGCATAGAGTGAAAATATGCGACTTTTAGCTGCGAGTACAGAATTTTTATAATATTGCTTTAAATCTTTAGCACTATGTGCTGCTTCCATAACTAATCTTGGATTAGGTTGTCAAAGATCGTGGAGATAATGGTTGCCAAAAATTAAATAATCACACAAAGGATCATGAACAAATTGATCAAAGTATGTTTTATTTGATTTAGAATATTCTGCTTCAAAACCAAAATGAATGATTAATTTATTTTCATAGCGTTGGTTTATCTTTGTAATTTGTTCACGGAGCTTGGTAATTTCTTGACGTGACGGTCTGACTAAGTATTTATTATTGTCAAGTGGGCAATGTTCAGTAAAAAATAATTCTTGATATTTTTCTTTTAGTGCTAAATTAACGATATCTTCTAAAGTATTAGTGGCATGGCGACAACATTGATCATGAATGTGATAAACATATTTCATAATTTATAAACCAATAGAGAAACTATAGAGCAGACCTAAATTAACTACAAGATATAGAATTATTATTAGTACATATCAAAAGGTTCGGTGCTTTAAATTCATTATTTTAGTACACAAATTCCCCCCCCATGTCGTGTTTTGGGCATTTTCAAAAGCTAAGGCCACATTTAAATTGGTAAATAATCTTTGAGTTATGTTCGGTTTTTTTTCTAACTTTAGCATTATGAAATAAACGATTTCACAACATAAAATGGCACTAGGAAAGTCTAAAATAAAGTGTTGATGAGTCATAAAAGTTGACATACCAACCATCACATTGAATATGGAACTAAAAATTAGCAGACTGATATTTGTTTTTTTACTGATGTTCTTTGAGTATTTCTTAGATAAAGAAGATCTTTGAATCAAAAAAATCGAATATGTGCCAATCACATGGAACGATGGTAAAGCACACACCCCAGAATTGTGAACGCGCATATTTTCAATGAATTTTGAAAAAATGTCAGTACCAGTCACACTGAAATCACTATCAGTATATAAAATTTTAGAACTCGTTGGGAACGCAATAAAAATAATGCCACCAAACAAGTACATAAAAACTAATGTTCATACAAACCGGTAATAAAGTTTAGGTCCATATATACTATAAATAACAATTGGCATGACTAATCAATACACATAGGATAAACCATAAAAAATTAGAAACCAAGAATTACCATCGGTTATATGAAATTTATCTAAAGGAGTTAATGGTTCAGTAAAAACACTAGCTGGATATTGTTTCACGATTGCACCTGCAATGAATCAGATTCAATGCTGTAAAGCGAACAAAATGACAGTTGGTAATAATGCTAAAAATATTCTTTTACAAATTCATTGATATCATTTAGGGAAAATTAAAAATTTATCCATAACTGCTTAATTAGAAAAGATTATTCATTTTTTGTCAATCTATAATTACTTATACAATTAAGTAATTTTATATTTTTCACAGAGGTAAAACATGTTGTATATTGTATTAATTCAAATTTTTATGTGGTTAGCAGTTTTGTTAACATTTATTTTGTTAGTACCAGGAGTGTGACAAATACTGCATACGAGAAATACTATCAGCATTTCCAAGTGAATGTACATTCTCTACCCAATTTGTAGTATCGCATGGATTACTTATGCCATCTTATTAATTTTTGAAAAAACACCCATCATTGAAGTAATCGGTATTGCCATCGCCGAAAGCTTAAGTATGATATTAGCCATTTATATACTTATTGTTAAATTAAGTAATCTTCATCAAGCGAAAAAACAGCATATGACTGAGATTGAATGATATAAATCATATAGTAAACAAAAACGAGAAAAACAGCAACTAAAAGCATTAGGTATTAATTCAGAATTAGATTTAAAGAATTTTCAAGAGCACCAACAATACTTATCTAAAATTATTGATCAACTTGCTCAAGAACATCCAAATATTGTAGATGACCGCATCACTTCTTCTAAACAATATCGTAAAACCGTTAATAAAACTATTCCTAGTATCAGCAAAAGGTTAGATCATTTCAAGAATGTAGCTACTAATGCTGAAATGGCTCACACGATTTCACTAATCTATTTAGATATGTATCAAGGGAAAATAGGTTAAATAATTTTTCATATTCTAAATTAATTAAGAGACAAATTTATATGATTTGAAAACAATATTAATTATTGCTCATGGGAAAGCACTGGAAGTGTTGAAAAATGTCAATTTTCATCCCAATTTCAACCTGGAAGGTAATGTTTTGCTAAGGCTACATCTGAAGCAAAATTATTATTATCTATATTTACCAACATCCAATCTCTTTCATCAGTTTGTAATTTTTTAGCACCAATTTTTTCCAATTTATTTTGATATTGATCAGATATTAATGCTTGGACAAATTTAACTTCATTAGATTGAGTATTACTTACATTTAACATGGTGTTCAAAGGTCTAAATCAATTGTATCCACCTATTGTGTCAATTTCATCTACATTAAAAGGAATACCTTTATCACCATATGCCATAATTCCATAACCATTATTTCTAATTAATTCTAAGTTTTGTGCAATAAATCCTGAGGATAAATACACAATTTCTCCAGGGTGATTAGATTTAGCAAAAATGTCTCAAGCTCTACTATTAGCTTCATCTGTTTGTACTAATCCATGGGCAGTACCATAATTACCATTATCAAACGCTGCTTGTTGTTGTGATGATAAGTCTGTTTTTTCATTAAAACCAAGATTACTATTACCGATAAAGGAAGCGGCAGTTCCTGATGTTAAAGACCCACCAGCTCTTACATAAGGAATGATAGATGTATGATCTAATAATGTTTTTTGCTGATCGGTTAATGTAATACCACTTTGGTCATTAATGTATCCCCCTAAAAATTGGTATTTAGTAGGAAGTTTATTAGGATCATGATCATCAATTCCGCTAAATACACGCATGAAATATTGAATATTACTCTGATTAATTACCAGTAATTTATCTAATTGATCTGGTGATAAATTTAAACCTTTAGGTGGGATATAAACCATACAGATGCCTTCTCACCCTATAGTAACAGTTTTAATATTATTATTGGTTCATTTATCTCTGAAGCCGTTACTTTCTTTTTGAACAACATTATAAGGATCTTTGGAAGCATTACCAATGTTGGCAAAGCCATTAGCAATCTGTTCAATGCCAAACCCACTGCCACCAGCATCTATAGTAATATCTACATTTTTATTAGATTTCATGTAGTCTTGCGATAAGTTTTCAATAAATGGTTTTACCCCGCTAGAACCTATACAAGAAATTGGCATTTTATTTGATCATTCAATGGCAAAAGCAGTAATTGTACCAATAGGAATTAAACACAAGAAAATAATGGACATTCTTTTCAACCAACGTTTTGATGTATGACTAGGGCCGCGATGTGAATTCAGCGATATTTTTTTATCATTAATTTTGGAGTTCTTGGTTCTTATAAGCAAATCTTGTTTATTAAAAATTTTTTGAAAATGTAAATGACCTAATTCAAATAATTCTTGAATTTTACGAGTGTTCTTACTTTGAGTTTGCAATTTTGTTTGTTTGTAATTGTAATAAGCTGGAATAACAACATGGACAACCAAAATGATAAGTAGTACTAAAAACATGGTGACAAAGGCACATTCATACATGATATTTGTACCATCATGGATACTTCCTGTATAAATTTGTGCATAAATTCTAGTTGTGAGTGTTTGTCCAGGATTCATTAACGAAATGGAACTTGATGATGTTAAACCACTAGTCAAGTATAACGGCGCAGTTTCAGCTAATATACGTCCGACAGAAAGTACGATGGCTGTAGTAATACCTTGGCGAGCAGCTGGTAAGACAATTTTCTTAATTGTTTCTCATTTACCTGCACCTAATGCATAAGAGTTAGTACGTAATTCTTTAGGAATGGTTTGCAATGCTTGTTGAACGGTGCGAATAAAAACAGGTAAGATAACTATTAAAATAGTTAAAGCTCCTGCTAAGAGTGATTTACCAGCTACCCCACCATCTGACATACCAAGTGTTTGAATGAAAAATATTAATCCAAACATTCCAAATAAAATAGAAGGAGTGGCACCAAGTGAATCAATAAAGAACAATAAAGTCTTTTTCATTCGTCCTTCTTTAGCGAATTCATTAAGGTAAATCGCAATTAACAAAGAAAACGGCAAACTGATACCAATAGCAATGATAATTATTAGCAATGTATTAATAAATGCTTGACCTGTAGTATTGTTAGCAAATGAAAAGATAGTATTGGTTGATTGTGATAGTGCTACCCCACCAAATCCGACAATATCTAATGTAATTCACGCAAGAAAACCAATCGTTAAGGTAATTGAAAAAATTTCTCAAAAAATTTTATAAAAAGTATAAATTTTAATAAATTTATTTTTTTGAATACGTTGTGTGACATATTTTGATAAATTCTTTCGTTTATCAACATTGCCACGATAAGTTATTTTTTCCAAGAAAATTTTAATTTGTGTAGGCACAAAAATGATAAATCTACCCAAGTATTTTTCAAATTTATTTCACCATTCTCATCTGCTTTTATTACGTTTTTTAGTAGCATACATTGCTATCCCATTTAAAATCATCACAAAAATAAACATAAATAACCCAAAAGCAAATAAAAGAGATTGTAGTGCTGGTCCTCCGCCTTCAGCGAACATATTGGCTGCAATTAAACTACCTAATGATCTTAAACCACTAGTAGCCACATCTAAAAATCCACCATTAAATATTGGGTTATAACCTTGTGATTGTAAAATCATGGAAACCGCCATTGTTTCTCCAATCGCTCTAGCAAATGCGATAATCGTACCAACAGCGATTCCATTGCGTGCGTCTTTTTTACACACTTTATAAATGGAACGTGTTTTCGTGTTGCCTAAAACCATTGAAGCAGAAATCAAAGTTTTATCAACGCCATCTAAAGCATTAAGTGATAAAGACACAATCGTTGGTAAAATCATGAAGGTGAGCATAAAACCTGTAGTAATCAAGTTGTATGAAGTAGGCATATGAAAGATGTATTTCAAAACCATTCCCAGCATCTCGCATGCAAATAAACCAAAAATAACCGAAGGAATGTCGGCTAATAATTCAACGGCAATTCTAACTGACTTTTGGTATTTTACCGGTAATCGGTATTTTATAAACATGGCAGTTTTGATGCCAACAGGTGCTGCAATCGCAATTGCTAAAATTGAGATCATTATCGTAATGCATAAAGGTAGTCAAACAGAAGCTTTATTAACTTGATCATCTAGATTAAAAGTGCCGCCTAAGATACTCCATCCGTATTTTTCAAATCCATTAATTGATTTAATTACAATGAAGATAATTAATAAGAAAAAAATCAATGAAAATAGTCATGATAATGATAGTGAAATAATTTTTGATGTTCGATCAGCACTTTGTTTTTTTCTTAATAAACTACTAGTGGTATTCATAAAAAATTACAGGGGTGACTTGTATTTTATTGGATGGCGATTAGCACAAATAGGTAGTTTGTCAGAAAAAATGAATGAGACAACAAAAATCGTTAAGGAATTTTTTAATCAGCGCTTTATTAGGTTGATGGATTCCATAAACAACTGACATTATACTCTTTTTAATTTATAATTTAATTTTGATATATTAGTGAAATAATGTGAAATCTTATTAAGAACGTTTTTCGCTCATTAAGCCGTAATAAAATTTCAGTGATTGGATTGACTTTTTTAATATTTTTATCAGTGGGTATATTTACCGTTTTAAATAGTGTTTCCACTAATATTAGTAATGAATATTCCGATATATCAACTTCTGGCAATTTGCATGATTTTACGGTTGCTGAAAATTACAATAATGGTAACCCTAAGTATGATTTTGATAATAACCCCGAAGATTCTGCTTATATGGGATTATCAAGTGATGACCAGAGAGTTCCTTGGCCTGTACAAACTACATCAGAAGGTGAAACATTCCGTACATATCAAATTAGTTTGAATGTTAATGATCAAAAAGGTACATTACTTTGAGATTTTTACCAAAAGCATAATGAAACGACTGATCCATATTACAACACATTATTGCACCCATTGATTCAAATTGAAAATGATGCTTATCCAAGTTTAAGCTATTTAAATAGTACCCCAGATCATATATCTACTAAAACTAAAAGTCAAATTGATGAAGAATTAGGAGATTCAGGTGATCTAAGATTATTACTATTGCAAGAAAATCAATTAGAAATTGATTTAATTAATGTTGTTACACAAACAGATACACCAATGCAAACTTATTTAAATTCTCCAGAAATGACTGATAAGGTATCATGAAGAAATTTTAAATCGTTAGATATTAATAATTCACCCGATGGTAAACTTTATAAAATCGTTCAATCTAACCCAGAGGATAAGATAGATAAGGTAGTCTTGTTTGGTGATAAGCAACAAAATAATTTTTCTATTACTAATTTTAATCCAATGCAAGGTAGTGGCATTGATTTAAAAACGCTTTTTCCAGATACTGACGACCCCATAGGTATTTGTTTATCTTACAATAATGAATTACCTAATGCTTTTGAAGAATTTAAAGCTGATCTGAAAGCACAAGCGTTTTTTGCATTACTTTCACGTGGGGATGATGTTTCGCAATTACAGGGGACTGATTTAATTTTATACAATGATATAAAAAATTTATCCAATCCTAATTTATGGAATAATAGTGATTACATAAATTATTTAAATAACTATAAAACTAAATTCTTTTTACAAAACAAAGGGTATCGTTATTCAATCAATTGGAACACCATAACACCACAATCATGAGTATTACAAGATTGGACTGCACATTACGCTGTTGTTTCCCCAGAATATTTACAACATAACAATATATCACCTTTTCAAATTACAAACCGTGACCAATTTATTAATGATTTAAATGCTGGTTATGCTAACAATTTAACGCAAAATTACACACAAACACAATTTGCAAATTTCATTAAAGACCATGCTAAGAATGTAATTCTTAATTCCACTGATAGTGCTAATTTACCAATCGTAGTTATTGGTAGTGGTATTACTGCTGATTTTATTTATCCTATCTTTGATATTCAACATGCAACCCCAAATCCTAATAAAGAATGTATTATTTTTGGCAACACGAATGTTTATAAAAGAATCTTTGATTCTTATCGAGGCAATCAAACTGAAAATTATTTAGTAGGTGTTTTTAATGGTAATGTTGATAGAACAGCTACTTTAGATTCCATGAATGCAACAGCTAAAGAATTGATGAGCTGGCCTCAAGGGATTCAAGCTTGTTATTTTGTAAATGATACTAATGATGTACTCAATGCTTCCGCCTTTAGAGTGGCTTTTATTCCCTTACTTGTAAATAAAATTCAAATTATTAATAATTCTTTAATCTTTTTTGTGGTAATTTTGAGTTTACTTATTTGTGCCATAGTAGTCCAAAGGTACATTAGTAATAGTCGCACACAAATTGGGGTTATGCAAGCCAACGGGATTAATAAACGTAGAATTGCTGTGTCTTTGATTCCCTTTGCATTATTACCAGCAATTGTGGGAGGTATTGGTGGATATTTAATTGGTTTTTTCTTGCAAAATCCAGCAATAAATTTATTTTCAAATTATTGAATGCTGCCAACTCCGATAGCTTCATTTAATGTTTGAGTTTTGTTGATTTCTGTTTTGTTGCCATTTTTGGTATTTATATCGGTTTCCATTATTACAACTTTTGTTGTGCTTCGTGAAAAGACTGTTGATTTAATGAAAAATGGTAGTGAATTTAGAGGTAGTTTCGTTGCGCGTCACATCAAAGCCCCATTTCGTAGTTTTGGCATAATGACTAAATTTAGGATTACCGTTGCTTTTAATTCTATTTGGAAATTAATCATTCTTTCGGTTATGGTCTCTCTATCCATTTCTGCACTAGTTTTTGGTATTAATACATATGGTAAATTTAGTGATGCCGAACAAAAAACATTTGCAAGTCGTAATTATAGTTATGCCATTGATTTATATTCACCTACAGATCAGGGAGGCCAATATATTCCCGTTAATGCAGATATTTCAGGTGAGACAGGGTTTGTACAATCAAATGATAATACTTCATGGATTCCTAGCATTTATTTTGATTCTCATTCACAAACTGCAGGAGACCTTTCTTATAAAAACGTTTTTGGCGAAGCATCACCTGAAACAAAAAATGATGAATTTTTTGGTATTCCTAAAGTTTATTACAATGAAACCTATGATATTTATGATGCTGCAACTCTTAGCACAGGCAAAATTGAAGAAAGTTTTGTTAGTGAAGATGGTAAAACAACCCATGCATCCATTCTTTATCCAATGATGAGCGATGCCATTGGCGAAACCAATGATTTAATGTATTTAAAAAATCACTCGATGTTCAAAACGGGTTTAGACTTTACTGTTGGAGCCTTCGGCATGACATCAAACCCTTGGTCAATTGCAGTATCTTTAATGCCTGAAAATAGTAAAAATATGGCTGATGCCAGAACCGTTCAAATGATTCAAGCTTTAGGTGAAGCCACTTCTTGAGAAGATAAAACTAATCCGAATAACCCGGACCCAAATAATTTATATGGTAAATATTATGAATTATTTCATAATCAAAAACAATGGAACAAATATTTTGTTCAGTTAGAAACAACAGATCCAAATCAGCGAATTGACCCTAATTGTCCATACAATTATTCATTAAATAAAGACAATTGTATTCCAAAAATTTTCGATATCTCGATTGGTAATCTAGAACCAGATTTTATGAGTTTTTTGAATTATGTTTATACTAATAATAACTTTGAAATTATTAACCAAAAGTATGATACAGCTTCAGACAACGATTATCAAATAATTTACAACAAAGTTAGTCTCAAACAACCTAGCAGTGATGAAAAAGGTGATGAAACATATACTTATCTTTCTACCAATAAAGTAGGTTCAAATGATACAACAAAAATTATCGGTTTGAAATCTAATAGTCAATATGTCAATTTAACAAGTAGTGATAATAATAAGAGGATTAACGATTTAATTAATGATGAGAATACCATAAAGGGCATTAAAGCAGGTTATTTCCCTATTATTATTAATGCTTACGCACAACATAAGTATCATTTAAATGTCAATGATACTATTCAATTTAAAGTTAATAATAAAGCTAATCGTTTCACTAATGAAATCAACGGAATGAATGAAGACTTAACAGTTCCTTTTAAAATAGTTGGTGTAAACACCACTTATCAGGGTGAAGAATACTTTACAAATCAAGAATTAGCTAATTACATTCTAGGATTGCGTAGTCGATTAACCGAACAGATTCCTGAATTACCAAAAACTTGTAATCTGCATAATTACTACATTAACAATGAAAAGCAAGATTCTATACTTGAACTTTTAAATTTAGAGCATTGATATCAAGTACCATTTAACATTGCACAGGTAGATTCAACACAAAGAGATGGCACTCAGAAAGCTAATGATTTAATGGATTTGTCACAATTTACGACAGTAAATGATCCTCACGATACTTGAATTAATCCAAGTTGGAATTATGTAAATAACAATGAACCTTATGGCAATATTATTCCTTACGGATTTAATGGTGTATTTACGCAAAAAACTAATGGCAGTAGTTTATTGAATGGAGGGAACAGTTTATATTCTCCATCAGGAATTTATCCTGGGAACGATTCATTAAATTCTGATGTTGTTAAAAATATATTAAAGCAAAGTGCTAATTTAGAATTCGCTAACATTATTACGGGATATTGACAAACCGAAGCAGGGAAGGCTGTTACTAATCAATATTTAACATGACAGGAGGCTGTTAGTGTTGGCGCAAATCAAGAAGCTACCTATAATGCATTTATTTCTGATGACAATGTAAATGCTTTCACTAATTGGTTGACACAGATGTATGGGAATACTTCGGTAACTTTATTAGTACAATGAGCAAACGATAAAAGCTCCACTCATTTAATATTTAATAATCTATCTAATACCATTTCACAAATTGAAAATGTTATTTTGATCATTGTATCATTAATGGTAATGATTATTGTTATGTTAATTACTGTGATGTTAATCGGTGATTCTAAAAAATTAGCAGCGATTCTTAAATCTCTAGGATATTATGATAAAGAAAATGCTGCTTCATTTTTATCAATTTATGTTCCAGTGATCCTTCTAGGATTACTATTATCCATTCCTTTAAGTTTTGCCTTAATTTATGCTTTTCAAGCGATTATTTTTACAGGTGGAGGAATTTTATTACTGGCGAATGTTAAATGATGATCATTTTTAGTGGGTATGGGAGGAATTCTCTTAATTTTCCTTATTAGTGGTCTTTGAGGGTATAGTTTTTTAAAACGTGATCGTTTGATAGATATGATAAAAGAGTAAATGCTTATGATAGACAATAAACAAGAATTAATTACCAATTTACGAAAACGTCAAAATCTTCGTAATTTACAAATTAAGAAAAATATCACTCAAATTGCAGAAATTGAAAAACGATTAGCGATATACATTCCTAAAAATCATCAACAGTTTAAAGAATTACGAAAGTTTATTCATTCATTAATAAAATTAGTTAATCAAAATAATGAGCTATTAGCAAAAGATACTAATGCTCAATACATGATCAAAAGAATGGAATTATCTACCAATGAGAATCATAGAACATTGACTTTGCCACAACTGGCTAAATACATAGAATACATTGAAGATTTAAGTCAAAAAGAATTATTTCCATTCAAGGTTCATACCATTAATAAAATTAAAACAGCTATAAGACATTTGTATTTAATGAAAATTCGTTATGCATATTTATTAAACATTGTCTTACCAAAAGCTAAACATGCAAAGAAACGATATTTGAAGATTCGTCTTTATCAACTCAAAAAACGCATTGAGTATTACGCAGATTATATTAAGGGTCTTAAACAGACATTTGTTGATCGATACATTTTTCAATTAGTAAGACAATTGGAAAAAAAGAGCAAACAAAGCAAAGCTAAGATTAGTAGTAAATATTTAATTGATTTTCAAGATGTTATCAAATATTATAACAATGGTTCACTAGTTACCAAAGTATTAAAGAATATTCAATTGCGCATTAAATATGGAGAATTTGTAGTTATTCTAGGACCATCAGGTAGTGGTAAGACTACATTATTAAATATTCTTTCAGGGATGGATACAGCAAGTTATGGTAAAACTATTGTGGCTAACCATAATCTAATTAATTACAATTCAACTAAACTAACAAAATTTCGTCGCGACAATATCGGTTATATCTTTCAACAATATGGTTTGTTATCTAATTTAACTGTTCGCGAAAATGTTGAAATTGGTAGTAGTTTGCAAAAAAATGTTGCTAAAAGATTAGACATAGATGAATTATTAAAAATGTTTGGTATTTATGAACAACGTAATAAATATCCGCGTGAATTATCTGGCGGGCAACAACAACGTGTATCAATTGCTCGTAGTATGGCTAAAAACCCATTAATTATTTTTGGAGATGAACCAACTGGTGCAATTGATGAAGAAATGTCTAAACAAATAATGCAACAGTTCGTTAATATTAATGAAAAGTATAAAACCACAATTATTATTGTGACTCACAACCCTATATTAGCAGATCTAGCTACTATGGTAATCAAAGTCGCTAATGGCAAAATTGATAAAATTATTAAAAATAAACATCCTAAAAATGTCCAACAATTGAACTGAGGGAAAATATAAAAATTATTTTTATACTCATAATAAATATATAGTTTTTGCCAAGCTCGAACGCTCTAATAGATTTTGTAGATTTTACATTTGTCATTAAAATTAGTAATGGAAATCTAGAATATGACGGGTTTTATTCATTGCTACGTTTAAAATGATATTTTATGTTACCACTACATGATGATAGCAAAAACCAATTATTTTCTCAGAATCAGTAAAATAAGATTAATTTTAACTATCATTAGAAATACGTAACCAACGGATGAAATCAGGTGGTTACTTTAATTTTTTTTAAAAAAATTTATTGAAAAAGAAAGAAAGAGAGATATTGTGAAAATTATAAAATTAAAAAAATGTTTAATGCTGTGTGCAGGATTGTGCGTCCTTGGAGGAGTAGTAAGTTCAACTGCTTTAGTTTCAACTAGTTGTGGTAAGAAAAATAATGATTCTAAAAAATTAAGCTATCACTATAAAGAAGGTCAACCTGTTCAATTACGAGATGTTGATGGTCAGAGGTCTACAATAGTTATTCTAACTTTGGATAATAATGCTTCCAATGTTTTAAAATTAGACAAACGAGATGCACTTCAAAATCCAAAAACGCACGACTATATTTATTTGACAAAATTAGATGAAATTGGAACTTGAAAAATTGAACTTCAAGAAGGTTCGCTGACTTCTGTGGGAGGCTTTACAATTGCATTAGAAATTATTGATCCTACTAACGAACAGAACCGAATTGATTTAAATATTGAAGCTTTAGCAGCAACTGATTCTCTTAAATATATTCCTGATGAATACTTAATTTCAGAACGAGCATACAATGAAAGCCAAAACCTACATGGTGGTAGCGAAAATGTGTTAAAAGCCATTGATTTTGATGCTTTAGAAGCTGATTCAGACTACGATACTTACGATACATTATTAATTCCTGACACTTTTAATAGTATTTCTGGCAATTTGAATATTTCTAGTCATGTAAATGATTGTTTCACCAAGATTGTTAATTTAAATTTTGTTGCTTATGAGAGTACTGGCATTTCCATTGGTAATAATACTTTTTCTGGATGCACAAATTTTATAAATATTGATTCTTCAGGAAGAACTATAGATTCTATCGGTGGATCTACTTTTGCAGATTGTACTTCTTTAACAACAATTACCATTCCAGAAGGTTCATCCATTTCTATTGGTTCTGAAGCTTTTCGTGATTGTACGAAATTAAATGGTTTTAAGGGAAATGCAGATTCAATTACGTTATCTTCCATTGGATCTGCAGCTTTTAGCGGCTGCACTTCTTTGACTTTTGATGACTTAAATACAATTGTTTCCACTGCTAGTATCAAAAAAATTACCAATGAATCATCCGGAATTGCTTTTAGATCTAGCGACGGTTTAACTATTCAAGGATGCTTAATTGCTGGAGATTTTGATTTATCAGATGCAGAATGATCTGGATTTTCCCTTGGTACTGAAGCGTTTTATAATTGTGGATCTTTAAAAACAATAAAGTTATCAGAACAAATAACTTCCATCGGGACTAAAGCTTTCAAAAATTGTGTTTCTTTGGAATCTATTACATTCAAAGATAGCCCAGCCAGTTTTTCCGTTGGCTCAGAAGCTTTCTATAATTGCACTAAATTAAGTGGTTTCCAAGCATCTGCAAATTCAATAGTAATTACTTCTATTGGTGAATATGCCTTTTACAACTGCTCATCCTTGACTTTTGACGGTCTAAATGCTATTACTTCTGTTGAAGGGAACAAAACTACCAAAATTATTAACGGATCAAACGGAATTGCTTTTAAATCTGATGATAATTTAACCATTAAAGGATGTTTAATTACTGGAGATTGCGATTTATCAAACCAAAATTGATCTGGATTTTCCATTGGTAATAATGCTTTCGATGGTTGCGCAGCTTTAAGCGAGATAATTTTTGATTTTTCAACTACTTCTATAGGTAATTGTGCCTTTCAAGGGTGTGGTAACCTTAAAAAAATAGATATACAATCTTTTTCTGTTCTTCCATCAGGATTTTCCATCGGTTCCAATGCTTTTGATGGTTGTGGTCAGATTGCTCATAATGCGGGCAACGATTGCATAGTTAAAGGGGTAACTGCTTCTACCTTTTTAAAACTAGCACAACCAAAAGGTTTGTCTGATTTTTGAAAAATTTCTAATTAATGTCGAACGATATTGAGATTAAGTTTTCTTATCATTTCTTAAATTTTTAAATTAAATTAGCACTTTCTTAATTAGATTGCTAATTTCTTTTATATAATGTTGAGTTACTTATGGCAACCAAAAGAGATTATTATCAAATTTTAGGAATTAGTAAAAATTCTACGACTGATGAAATTAAACGTGCATTTCGTCGTTTAGCGATGCAATATCATCCTGATAAAAATAAAGCACCAGATGCAGAACAGAAATTTAAAGAAATCAATGAGGCATATGAAGTATTAAGCGATGAAAATCGTCGTCGAACTTATGATCAATTTGGCCATGAAGGATTAAATCAACAAGGATGAACCGGTGGTAGTAACCCTTTTGACATTTTCAATGAAATGTTTGGTGGATCATCAGGAGGAGTTAAATTTTCGTTTGGTGGCAATGGTGGTGGGTTTAATAGTGTTTTTGAAGAAATGTTTGGTGGTGGTAATAGGCGTAAAAGTGGCCGTCGTCAAAGTCAACAAATCTATGATTTAAATATTGATGGGAATCTAACTATTACATTTTTAGAAGGCATCTTAGGAGTAAAACGTAAAGTCAAAATTACTACCAAACATCAATGTCCACATTGTCATGGAAGCGGTGCTGAAACACTTAACGATATTAAGACATGTCCACGGTGTCACGGAACTGGTGTTATCACCACAAGACAGCGTACAATTTTAGGAATTATGGAATCTCAGGAATATTGTCCTGATTGTAAAGGTACTGGCAAGATAATATCCAAAGTATGTTCGCAATGTCATGGTCGCAAATATATTGAACGTGATGATTTGATCGAATTAGAAATTAAAGCTGGTGTAACTAATGGCTCTATTTTACAATTTTCTAATAAAGGGAATTCTTGGGGGAATGCTAGTGGAGATTTAAATTTAACTATCTATATTCAACCATCAAAAATATTTAAACGTAAAGACCAAACAATTTATGCAAATGTTTTGGTTGATCCAATTGATGCAATTACAGGTGCAAGAATTAAAATCCCTACACCATATGGTGTTAAAGAGATTGAGATGAAACCCAATACTGCTAATGGTGAAGAAATTAATGTGAGTGGTTTTGGAATCAAAAATATTAAACATAAAATATTTAGTGGATCCACCAATGGAGATTTGGTAGTAACCATAGTTTATGCTCGACCAAAAAAATATTCAAAAAGTGAAATTGAAAAATTAAAAGTTATCAATACCACAAGAAATCCAGATGTTGAGGAATTTGAAAAAATTGTAAGTAAGGAGTTAAGTTAATATGTCAAAAAATCGCAATAAAGAAGATAAATCAACTGAAAAAGAATTAAAGCATAACCAAGAAGATAAATCAGTTGAAAAAGAAAAAACTGAAGAAACTAAAACTGCTAAATCTGAAAAAACTGCAGATCAATTAATTATTGAACAATTACAATTAAATATTCAAGAATTAAAAGAGATTATTACTAGTAAAAATGAACATATTAATAAACTTGAATCAGAGATTAAGACAATTAATGAAGATTATGTAAAAAAAGTTATGGAAAAAGCTAGCGATGCGAATATACAACTGAAAACTAAATTAGATGAACTAACTAAAAAAATGCAAGCTGAATTAGCTATTCATGAAAAATACGCATTGGAAAAACAAGCCGGTAATTTAATTGATATTATTAATCAATTTGCCATAGCACTTTCATATAAGCCAACAGATCCTAATATTGCTAAATATCAATCTGGTTTTCAAATGTTTTTAACGATGTTTCAAAATTTACTATCAGATTTAAATATTAATGAAATACCAATAAAAATCGGTGATGAATTTGATTCAGAAACGATGGAATGCATTGAATTCGTTCATTCCAATGATTTCGATAACAATAAAGTAGTTAAGATTATTTCACGCGGTTATAAATTACATGATCGATTAATCAAACCAGCGATGGTTAATGTAGTACGCAAAGCTAATTAATTTTTTTGGTTATTTTTTCTAAAGATATATATAGGTCCTAATCAATTTTAATGGTTAAATTATCAAAATAATATGAACCACTAATTCATGTTCCATCATTTAAAGGTGAAGCATTTTCAGTCTGATGAACACTTAAATCTTTTTCTACATATAATCACAGGTTTTCCTTCTTAGATAAATCTGGGATTACATCAATTTTTTGTAAATGATCATAATGACTATATCCATAAAAATCTTCAAGGATTTTTTATAGAACTCTTTATTTTCTTTAAGCAGTGTAATTATTAATTTAACCATAAAAATATTACATACTAAATGCACCGAATGTGAACTGAATGAACATATTTTTTTTGAATAGAAGCGACCATCAAAGTGGCTACTTCTAGATTACACTTTAATACCCTAAGTAAG
The DNA here is from genome assembly GCA_031275175.1 of Mycoplasmataceae bacterium. Lineage (GTDB taxonomy): Bacteria > Bacillota_I > Bacilli_A > Mycoplasmatales > Mycoplasmoidaceae > Malacoplasma_A. Next base: position 8,331 of record JAISPD010000011.1, on the reverse strand, counting down.
GGGGTAAAGTTCACATTTCTTATCATTTGTTAAAATTAGATATACATTTATAAAAAAATACATTTTTGTATAAAATTTAACATCTAATCATAATTTTTAACATATAATGTAATTCGTGGAAATTATAAGAAATAAATATCTTGAATCATTAGCTAATAAGAAAAATAATAATCTTATTAAGATTTTAATAGGAATAAGAAAGGTTGGTAAAACTACCATCTTGAAGCAATTCGCTAATTTATATTTAAAAAACGAAGTTGTGCACATTTATGATTTCAATGTCTATGAAAATCAAAATAAATATAAAAATCTTGATTTCTTCAATCAAGACATCCTTAATAAACTTCAAAAAGATAAAATGAACTATTTATTTTTTGATGAAATACAAGAAATTACTGGTTGAGAAAAAGTTATTAATAGCATATCTTTATTAAAAAATGTTGATATCTATATTACTGGATCAAATTCTAAATTATTATCATCAGAAATATCAACATTGTTAACTGGTAAAAATACCAAAATTTATATCTATCCATTAAGTTTTAAAGAATATCATGATTTTAGAAATTCAAATGAAAAGGAAAAAATATTTCAAGAATATCTAGAATTTGGTTCGATGCCTAAATGCTGTTTAACCGAAAAGAAGTCGGAAAAACAAGAATATCTTAGAATGCTTTTTTCAGATGTCGTTAATAACGACATTATTAATCGTTACAAGATTTTGAATATAAAAGAATTCCACAATATCTTTTATTTTTTAATGGAAAATATTGGAACAGAGTTATCCATTAATAAAATCGGTAACACTATTAGACAAAGAAACAAATCTGTTATTTCCAACAACACTATTTCTAATTACATTGAGTATCTATGTAAGTGTTTCTTATGCTCTAAGATTAATAAAATTAATATTAAAGGTAAAAGTATCCTTGAAACTAACTATAAGATATATGCTTACGATGTAGGAATTAGGAACTCATTTGTATCTTCGTTTAGTTTCAATCGAGGTAAACTTTTAGAAAACTTAGTGTATATTGAATTATTAAGAAATGGATATGAAGTCAATGTTGGTCAAGATAGGTTTATACCTGAAATTGATTTTGTGGCTAAAAAAAATAATGAATACATATACATTCAAGTATGTGAAAATTTAAATGGAAATAATCAAACTAATGAAATTGGTAATTTATTAAAAATAAATGATGGTAGAAAATTATTTATTAGCAAAGATTATTTTAATAAATTTGAAAACGGTATTCAAATGATTAATATCGTAGATTGGTTATTGAGTGATAAGTAGTGCTGCTTTAAATTATAAATGATTGTTACAAACTATTGCCAATTCGCAAGAGGGAGCTAATCAGAAAAAGCCGATCTCAGTTCGGATCGAGGGCTGCAATTAACCATCGTGAAGTTGGAATCACTGGTAATCAAGAATAAGTCATGTCACGGTAGATATGTTCTCTGGTCTTGTGCGCACGCTCGTCAAACTGTGATAGGCGCTAATACCTAAAATCATTTTGTCAACTGCAAAGAGGTAAACATCTAGGGTAGGAGTGATGATTGGAGTCAAGTCGTAACAAGGTACCACTGCGAAAATGCAGTGGGATCAGCTCCTTATCCTATTGATGAAATTAATAAACATGATTAATTTAACCAATAAATGAATAGATTACAATTTTAAATTTCATGAGCAACTTGGTCTACTATTTTCTTTATCTGATTGCTTTTATCTAAAAATGTTTTAAAAGTTAAGAAGAAAAAATCATAAAGTTTGTTAGCATTTTCAAGGCCCGTGGTACTTATTAATGTTTCAATTCAATCTGAGTCTTTTGGTTTAAATTTATATTGAGTATAGATATTTTTAATTTGGTCATTATTTAAATCAATTTTATATTCTTTTTTAATTTTGTTTGCTAATTGATAAAAAATGTCTGATAAAGTTTCTAAAAACGATTTAAACCTAATTTTAAATCCTCTAATGTCTAAGATGTTGTAATTATTACTTGATACATCATTATCGAGAAATTTCAATAGCTCATATTTAAAATGTGATAAGACACTATCAGAAATGATATTGATAATATTTGGTCGGCTTTCTTTGTATCAATTATCTTTAGTTTTAACTTTTTTAATTAATTCTCATATTTTTTTAGAGTCAATATGTCCGCTGAACACAATTTCTAATTTAAAATCAAACGTTTTATCTTGACCTTGTTCTTCTTGTTTATTAGTATTTTTTGGAAGGTTGATATACTTGCTTAAATATTCACCATACTCCTCTATAGTAATGTTAATATCATTTCATTTATATTCGTCATAGCGTTGAAAAATATCAATTAGTGTTTTTAGGATTCTAAAGTGTTTAATGAATTCACTTAATTTATTTTCGTTTTCATAAAACTCTGGTTTATCCATATCTATTGGTAACGGAACGATTGCTTTAATGATATTTACACATTCTTTAATTTCATTAATTCTGTTAACGTAATTGTTGACCAATTCAGTCAATTTAATTTTTTTATCACCTGAATATTCACTAAATGATTCTTCAATTTCTTTCTCACTAATGCGATATGCAATTAAAAAACCTACCTTTTTCTTTTCTTCAGTGGAGACTCGTGTAGTTCGACTTGTGGCTTGAATTAAGCGATATGAAGTAATAGATTTATCTAAAAATAAACAATTGACATAGTCACTATTAAAACCCGTTAACATTTTGTCTACCACTATAACTATTTGTATTGGCCCTTTTAAATTTTTAGAATATGCAGGATTATTTTCTAAGTTATCTATTAAACTTCTTGAAAATTGGGCTTCGTCGTTCCCATCAATCATTTCACCAGTAATGTCATTAAAGTCAGCAATAACCCGTCTTTTAAATGCTTTTTTATCACACTTTTTAACAAACACATCATCGTTAGTTTCTTCAATTAACTCATTTTCATTTGTAGAAAAATCAGCAACTACATTGACATTAGGATATTTACCAGGTTTTATTTCTTTGGTTTCAGAATTTTGGACACCTTTAAATATTTCATAAACTAAATTAGCAGCATCTATAGAGCTAACGGCTAGCATTGCATAAAAAAAATTTAAAGTCTTACTTTGTAATTTTGATACGACATCATCAACGAGATGTTCATAATATTTTTTAGTTTTTCAAATTTGTTTTTTCTCTTTATCATCAAGTTCTAAGGTTTTAGTATCATTTTCATTTATATCAATTATTCTTTTAAGATCTACATTTTCATAATCAACAGGTAGTACAATACCATCATTTAATGCTTGCCCTAATCCATATTTATGTAATTGTGTTGGGAACAGTTCAGGAGTAATATTATTAAAATCTAGACTATTGTCTTTAAAAATTGGCGTGCCAGTGAACCCTAATAAAGCGGCATTAGAAAAGTATTGTTTAATGTTTTTGAATTTTTTGCCAAACAACGAGCGATGACATTCGTCAAACATGATCGCTACTTTTGAATTTTTAAACCATGGTATTTGACTCTCAATAGGGTCATAAGTGTCATATTTATCACTAATTAAGTTATTAAAAATATCAATAGTTACTACGATTTTTTTCTCACATTTTTTAATGGCATTTATAAGTTTATTCTTGCTACGAATGGCAATATCAGTTCCTGTAGACTTAACCCCTTGTTCTCATACTTTAAACTTTTTAGTGGTCTGGGTATCTAAATCAACACGATCGACTAGTAAAATAGAATAATCGGCTATTAGTTTTTCACTAAAATTATTTCATGCCATATACATTGTGAAAGTTTTTCCAGAAGCAGTCGCATGTCACACATACCCTGGACTTTTTCAATTATTAGCGAAGTGTTCTAAAATAATTTCGTTTGCATGGAATTGATGTGGTTTTGCATAAAAAACTGTATTGTTTTTCTTATCAGGTTTGGCATATTCACTAAGGTATTTTAATAAATGACTAGGAATGAAAAACGTTTTGATTAATTCATAAATTTTGTTTATTCTATTGTTTGATGAATCAGCCCAATGAAATAAAGCTTTATTATTTTTTTGATCATCACTATTATCATTTCAGGTTGAATAATTTAAATTATCAGTTGCACCAAATAACATTGAAACTTCTTCATTAGTAATGACATGCAATATGCACAAATTTAATATGGTATGTTCTGACACCCAAGAGTTTCTATATTTTATCGTTTGAACAAAAGCGTTTTTCAATGATTTATCAAATTTCTTTTCTTCAATAGAAACTATTGGGATACCGTTTATTAATAGAAATAAATCTTTTCTATATTTAAATTCACCATCAAAATCCTTATGAAATCATAGTTGATCAGATACTTCAAAAATATTATTATTAACATCTCTTCAATCAATAATGGTAATAATGTCTTCTTTTTCATCACCTTTAATTGTTTGTGAATTAAACAAAAAATCAAATACTTTATGTACATTAAAAGTTTGTCCGTCATCTCTAATCGCTTCTATTTTCTGTTTTAAATATTTTTGCTGTAATTTGTCAAACTTTACATGATTATTTTTTTCTATGCATTCCACAAAGTGTTTAAATAAAGCATCTTCGTTGTTAGTATCTATATCATGTGGAAGTACACTTTTGGGGTGTCAAGAGCGTCATTCTTGAGTTTTTAATAATTGTATGATTTTCTTTTCTTGAATGTTTTCTTTAAATGAAGGCATTATTTGTCCTCTTTCATATACATAGATTCAGTGATACCTATTTGTAATAATTGTTTTTTGTAAAAGTTAATGAATTCATTCAAATAGGCATGCTCTGCATATTTATTTAATGTGTATGCATTAATAAAGAAAACAGAGGCAATCTTAATAATATTTTTAATGTATTGCTGTTCATCGATCACATTTGCGAATGACTTATGTTCTTTTAAAGCAGAAAAACCCACTATTTTATTAGATAGTTTTTCTGATTGTTTTTTTAATTTGTAATTTTTTATTTTATTCGTTTTCATATTAATGGTTTATCCTTTCTAATGTTTTGCCAATTAACTTAATTTCGTCAATATTAATTGGAAGTTTTACATCACTATTTTGATATTGACTAATTCAATGACGGCCATGTGATATTTTTTCAATATTAAGGGAACTGATTAAATTCAATAAAATTTCATATGGTAGAAATTCATATTCTTTTGTCAATGTAATAATTTTAGATGCCGAACTGCTTGTGTAGAAAGGCACACTAATAATTTTCGCCTCTGTTGTAAAATCATCAAATAAAATACATGGCACTCTATTGAAAGTTTTAAGATTAGTTTGTTTTTCTATATAGCCCATTAAATAAGTTTTACCAGCTGTATAAACTGGAACTAAATTTCCATTATTCTCATTTTTTAAGCTTGTAGATTTTGATGCTTGATAATAATGAATAGATGGTTGAGTATAATTAGTAATATGAGATAGCGAAACATTTTTTCATTCATCACTAAACCCTCTAAATCTGATCATTGGTATATTTTGATTAGATTTAGGAAACATATTGTTGAGATAATATTGCTTTTGGGTAGACATAATTCTTAAGATCTCTCTCTCTATAGCATCATCTATTTTAGAAAGAAAATTAGCAATGGCTTGTTGTTCTTCTAGTGTAGGTGGAATTGGAATTTCAAATTCTTTTAACATAGATTTGTTTATGTTTGGAAATGTAGAACCTGCACCGGAAGCAAGTTTTTTCAGCGACAATTTATTTATGACAAATACATAATATAGATATTCGTGATAAATTTTGTCATTTGGAATAAATGCAAATAGACCTTGTTTACATGATGATTTGCTTTTAGATATACAGCAATCACCAATGGTGGCAGAACAACCGAGAACCACACTATTTTTTGGGAAAATCTTTGCCGCAGACTTTTGTACTCCTAGTTCCGTAATTTTATTGATTGTAGAATATACATATTTTTGCTTTAAATCAACGACATTAAACCAATTTACTTGACCGTTATCGTAATATTCTCTCACTCTAGTAGATGGTGTTCCTCCGCCAATGATCTCTGTATCTTTATATATAAATGATATCTTTTTGAACATTCACTTATTTGAATAACCTTTAAATCTTAAACTTGGTGTTAAATTTTCGACTTCAGGAAACAAATGTCTTAAGTAATAATTTTTTTGGTTTATTAAATTTGTAAGTATTAATTTCGTTGTTTTAATCATTTTATATCTCCTCACTTTTAAAAAAATCAATTGTTGTTGAATAGCTTACTTCATTGCCTAAATAGTGATTAATTTGAAAAATATGAATTTCAAAAATCTTATTTTGTTGGAATAAACTTTTAATATTTTTAATGAATTTTTTTTCATCGTATTCCACATCAATTATTTTTGCTATTTCTTCTCCAATATTTGTTAATTTGTATATAGATATATTTAAATCTTGATCAAATAGAGTAGTATTTTTAAAAATAGCTATTTTTTTACCACATATAAGTTGGGTGCTTTCGTTTGGCTTAACTTTATTATTTCATGATAAAAACGGAGTAATATTTATTAAACCAGATTCAGAAAGTTGTATAACAGAAGACATATTCAAGGCTTTGTTGGTTTTGTCGTTAGAAAAAAATAATGTTTTATTAAAAGCAAACTTTAATACTTCTTGAAAAGATAATGCAATATTCGTATCTAAAGTTCTTAAAAAGTCAATTGTTTTGAGTGAAAACGAATTTTTATCTTTTTCTTTTCTGGCAATTATTTTTGCTCACAAATTTTTCATTTGGTTAGATGAATGGTTTTTTGAACAATCTATAAAATATGTTAGCCAATCTGAATCAATGTTTTTAATATTTTCTATATTTAATCCTAAAGAACTAATTGCTATATTAAAGATTTCTCTAATATTGGAGTTTTGTTGACTTTCTAAAAGACTAATCAAATTTTCATTATTTTTTTTAAGAATTTCGGAGAGTTGATTAGGATAAATTCCATGGTTGATGATTGTTTTATCAATTGCAGAAATATTAATATTGGAGTCATCGGTTTGATTGATATTATTTTGATTTATGGTAATTTGCTTTTTTAAAATTTTATATATATTTCTATTTTTTATGCCTATAACTGTAGCACAAATAGCAACAATGGATCCGATTCCACCGATTATGCCAAGAATTATTTGTAATCATGTTGGCATATCTACTTCTCCTCCAATTTCTTTATCATCATATCTAAATCATTAACATATTCTTTATCTTGAATTGAACGGTATTTATCAAATTCAGATTCGGCACGTTTCTTTGCTAATTCATGAGAAATTTTACCAGCGTCTTTTAATACATCTCTACCATTAAACTTTAAGAATTCGTCTAACTTCTGCTTCCAATCAATCATAGACATTGGCTTAAGGTCTAACACTTGTATTTCAGCATAATCCAAATACATTGATACGATTCTTTGCAATAGTTGCAATTCTTTATGCGTTAAATAGTTTTTAGCAATCGATACATCGGATTTAACAATTTTACCTGCTGGTGCATTTTCTCATGAAGTTAAGCCCATATGTTCTTTTTTAGCATTTACCCGGTTATAGATTAATTCAGCAGCAGTATTACCATGGACTGCATAATGCATTTTGTTTTGCACATTTTTAAAAAAATCAATAGTTAAAGGGCTATTTTTATCATAATCATATGAAGTAATATAAATATCAGTAACTTTTTGATATCATTGTCTTTCACTTATTCTAATTTCTCTAATTTCTTCAAGTGTATGATTAAAGTATTCAATATCAAAAGGTTCGTTGCCTGTGATTAAACGTTTTTTATCTAATACATATCCTCTGATAGTAAAATCTTTTAATACGCGAGTTGCTCATCTTCTAAATTCTATTGCTCTTTCGCTATTGACACGGTAGCCAATGGCTATGATAAGTTCAAGGTTATAAAAAACAGTATCATATTGTTTCCCGTCTTTAGCAGTATGTCGGAATCTCCGACTAACTGAACTAACACTTAATTCGTTAGATTTAAAAACATTTGATATATGTTCAGTAATAGTAGAGCGTCCAACATCGTAAAGCTGAGACATCATCTTTTGCGATAATCAAATATTTTCGTCTTTTAAAACGACATCAACACTATTTTTCATATGCTTGCCAATAAAAATTAAATTATCAGCAACATTATTACGTATTAATTTCGCGTTAGATATTGCTTTAACTTTAGATTTGTTTAAAAACTTTTTTCTAAAAGATCAGCGAAAATGTCCCGAGTAAAGGATCAGCGACTTTGTCCCAAAATAACGTTTAATTAACGAGAAGGACAAATAATGACCAAGGAAGAATACAAATACATATTAATA
>JAISPD010000005.1 GCA_031275175.1 Mycoplasmataceae bacterium | reverse complement strand
CCCTTACTTAGGGTTTTTATTGTACATAGGAACCTTTCATAATTGTTTTTATCAAACATAATTATATTTTAAGGTCCTTATGGACTTTTTTATTTAGTGTTGCACTTGCAATTGGAATTAAGGTCCAAAATATGGTATATAATAATTCACAAATTTTAAGAAAGATAAAGATAAAGGTAAATATGAATAAAAAATTAAAATATTGTTTACTCATTTCGTGTTATGCGTTCTTATTAGCAACATTTTTGCTTACTACGATAGTGGGATTAGACAGAACTCAACATGTTGATTCTGGTTCTGGGAGTACTTCTTCCTTCACCATTGGTTTTTACACTTTACAAATTAATGATTTCATTCCGGCAACAAGTTTTGTGCTGTCAGGTGCTGCAATCACTGCTATTGTGTTTGCAGGGTTCGCTTGTTGTTCATTAGTTACTACGTTAATCTTAAACAAGAAACTAATCAAATTGCAATGAGCAATAATTGCGTTGGTTTTAGTGATTGTATTACTTATTGTAATATTGACTTCTAAACCAAAAACTAACGCCGACGATTTTGGTTGATTATTCAATATATCATCTTCTTCTGGAATTGACGGGAGTTTATCGTATAGTACAAGCGGAATTGCTATGATAGTAATTGCTTCGCTCATTGGTGTCTGTTATGCTTGTTTAGCTTTTTTCCAAGTGAAGCCATTTTTGTTTAACAAACCAACAAAATCTAACAAAGCTAGTAAGTAATTACTAACCGCTCAAATACAGCAGGTGCAACATGCTTGTACCTGTTGTATTTCTTTTTTAAGATCACAAAGAACGAATTGTTAAAATAGATATAATCTGAACAAATGGAAAGAGATGTAATTATTGCTTGTGATTTCGATAGTGAAAATCGCTTCAAGCAATTCATTCAATATTTTCGTGATAAAAAACCTTTTTTAAAGGTGGGATATCAACTTTTTTATGCCACTAATAAAGCGTTTATCAATCAGCTAATTCAAAATGGTTACCGAATTTTTTTAGATTTAAAACTCCACGACATTCCAAATACTGTAAGAAATGCGATTAAAGAATTAAGTAACCTTGGTGTTAATTTCATTACCGTCCATGCGAGTGGTGGTATAAAAATGATGGAAGCAGCCGTTGAAGCAACTAAAAATACTAATACTAAAATACTAGCGGTTACGCAATTAACATCAATTAATCAAGCGACTATGGAAAGTGAATTACTTATTGATCGTAAATTACCTGACGTTGTTTACCATTATGCATTGAATGCATTGCATGCTGGAACATCTGGTATTGTGTGTTCAGCTCAAGAAGCTAAATATGTAAAAGAGAAAATATCCAATGATTTAATTTGTGTTTGTCCAGGCATTCGTATGGATGAATCAAAAAATGATCAGCATCGTATTGCTACTCCCAAAATTGCTTATAAAAATAAAGTAGACTATATTGTGGTAGGTCGTCCAATTACTCAAGCGAAAAATCCATTAAAAGCTTACCATCAGTATTGCCAAGAATTTCAAATTAAGTAATATGAAAAAAATTAGTCAAGAATTATTAAAAATCAAAGCTGTGTTTCTAAATCCCACTAAACCTTTTATTTGGGCAAGTGGGATTAAATCACCAATTTATACAGATAACCGCCTTGTTATTTCTCACCCTAAATCACGTGATTTAATTGAACTTGCTTTAAGTAAGTTAATTAAAAAGCAATTTCCGAAAGTAGAAATTATTGTTGGTACCGCTACTGCTGGTATCCCACATGCAGCCTATGTTTCCAAAATTTTAAACTTGCCAATGGCTTATGTACGTAGTAAAACCAAAAACCATGGGCGTAATAAACCAATTGAAGGTACCATTACTAAAAATACACCGCTTGTTGTGATTGAAGATTTATTATCTACTGGTCAATCAGCTTTAGAAGTAGTTAAAATTTTAAGAGCCGAACAACTAAAAGTTTTAGGTGTGGTGAGTATATTTACATATCAAATGAAAACGTGTCATCATAATTTTCAAAAAGCTAAATGCAAGGTGTTTTCTTTGTGTTCATTAGATGAATTAATCATTGAAGCGATTAAATTAAAATATATTACTCCTTATCAAGCAAAACAAATTATTAAATTTCGCAATAACCCTAAAGATCTAAGCTGAATGAATTAATCACCTTATTATTAGTAAAAAAATACATAACTTTTCTTGGTGATGTCCATCATAGTCTATAATTTGATAAAGATTGCACTATTAGCTCAGTTGGCAGAGCAAATGACTCTTAATCATTGGGTCGTGGGTTCGAATCCCTCATAGTGCACCATAAAAAGCACTAATTTTATTAGTGCTTTTTAAATGTCGCTTTTATCTCTTGCAAACAAATTTACTGTTAAGTATATTCGTCTATTTTGGCGCGCCCAGTAGGAGTTGAACCCGCACCCTTCTGGTCCGTAGCCAGACGCTCTATCCAATTGAGCTATGGGCGCATCATGGAGGTGCGGATCAGATTCGAACTGACGAATACGAAGGTTGCAGCTTCGGACCTTACCACTTGGCTACCGCACCAAGAGTGAACAATGATTATATCTACTCAGTATTTAAGATAAACATAATTTTGCGGGAATTCAATGAAATATTCACACCTTTATACAACTGGCATTTTTCGCTTAAACTTATTAATCCCATCAATTAATTGTTCATCAATTGAATCATAATTTTTGTGTAACACTGTTCCTCTGTCTACACTACTTGATGATAAATATCGATAACGAATCTGGATAAATATTTTTAACAAAAATGGTATAAGATAACACATGATGCCAATTGAAGACAAGACACCAATAATAACCACCAAATTAAACCAGATTAAAGTGGTGGAATTAAATATTAACATTAGTAAAAATGCTCCGATAACTATTCCATAAATTCATAGATAAAAAAGTAAACTATTTTTAATTTCAGTATTAAATATTTTGGTAAGTTCTTGACGAGTAAAAATTTGTTTACGCACTCATTGGTTATTTAAAATACTTACTAAATGAATCACAAAAATTGCATTAATTGCATAAACTGTGATGATTGATAAAATTACATAGATATCAAAATAAATTTGACAAATAACAATCACTCCAACACACAACATTGGTGTTAATAATAAACCAGCAAAGATCGGCAGAACACTCACTCAATTTAACCTTACAAAAGCATAAACGGAGATTAATCCACTGATAATCAATAACAAGTATATGGCAGAATTTGCAAAGGAGATCGCACCAGCTGAACTAATTGATTGAACTGAGACCCAATCTGCCGCTAAACTAGGAGTGTAATTAGGTGAAAAATCGGCCCAAGTGCTAATTTGATTAGTGTCAAAAACATGGTCGTAATACAAGTAAACAAAAAAACCGTTGGTTTCCATTGTAATATTTGAATATCCAGCAAATGCAGCTGTGTGTGTATCATAAGCTTCTTTGGCCACAATTAATCGACTACCACCATAGAATACATAAGAACTATGAACCCCAACTGTTATGATTAAAATAACACCTAGGGTAGCAACGATGATTAACATGATTAAGCCTAGAATCTGTTTTCAACCAAATAAACTGAAACGTTTAGATTCAAATTTTCCTCCATACACAGTTTCATAATTCTTATTAGGAATAACTTTGGGCGCACTCTCTTGTTTGCCTTCAAAAAATCATTTTAATTTAGTGAAACCAATTTTATTATTGAATAAAAGTAATACTAATATCATTCAAGCTAAAACCGTGAAACCAAAGGAAATAATGCTAAAAATGAATAAAGCATTACCGAAAGTATATATCTGGTTAGCGCCAAAATAAGAAATCCCAATACCAACAATTAATAAAATTGCATGAATGTCTAAAACTGGTAAGAAACCTCGTTTAATACCTTTACGAATAGCGACATCAAAAATCATGCCACTACAATACAGTTTTTTAATCCGACTGCATCAACTAAATGATGAAATTGTTGAGCCTAAAATACCAATCAATAATCCGATAAACATGGCAATTGATAAAGTGTATTTTGACAATACCAAAATCATTAAAGTTAGTCCAAAGGAAGCAAAAATACTTAAAAAAGCAAAGATACCAGGGATACGATATAGCAAAGAAACGATTATGCCAATACTTAAAATAATTAAACTTAATGCTAAAATCAAACCAATGATTGGTTGAAAGCCAAAAATAGTTGAATTAAAAGTTTGTTTAACTTCATTGGTATTATTTAATATATTTGTATAGATACAATCATTGTTTGTTAATTCCCTTGAAAATGGTTCAACAGTCAAAGATTTAACTGGCAATGGAAAAGTAAAATCGTTAGCTGCACTCACAATGTTTTGAGCTTGATAACGACTTGTAGTATTAATGGTTAATCATTGCCAATTACTATCCTCTTTTGTGTTAGTTGGATTTTTATTAGGAATGATTTTTAAAAACGAATTACCAGAAATATCACTAATTTGCGTATCTTTTTTATCTGGTTGGCCAAAAGCAAGAACATACTTTTTTAAAAAATTATAATTAATTTGTCCTGTCGGTTCTCACTTACCACCACTATCATCATTTCGTTTTGATTCAAAATATAAGGGTGCATCTGTAAAGAAATTGTTTGCTCCTTCATCTGCAGCATCACCATTAACTATCAGTACATTGCCATTATCAGAAACTTGGTAATAATGGTAACCGTTATCACCTTTGTTGAACTCACTGTCTGTTAAAAGCGCATTATCATTTGTTTTAATATTATGATCTTTGTCATATGCATCAACAAACGTATTTTCACCGTTGAAGTTTTGTTTTAAATAGTTAAATACAGAAACTGATTCAGCGTTACTGCCGGTAATACTAGCATCTACATTAGTTTGGATTAGATATGTTAAATAATTTAGCAATTCATAATAATTTTGAACAATGTAAATTTGCGAATTATTAGTGGCATCATCATTTACACCGGCAGTCGATGAAGTAGTTGTGTCAAAATACTGATCAACAATGTTAGAAAATGAGGTGTTCAATTTAACATCCACTTCTAAAGGGTTTTTACTATTAACCTTTGGTTTACTACTAAAATATTGATTTAGTGGAATAACGGCAAATTGACGATTTGTGCCTTTATCAACTTGAACAATGGCTGTTAATCTTGATGAATTAACATAATCCATGTATATGCTAGATTTCGGTTCAGATATATCCGCTTCTTCAACTTTGTCGTAATAATATTGGTTAGGAATAATTGCATTAATAAATATACGCCCTTTCCCATGATCCGTTGGGGCGTTTTCATCAGGAATTCATTCAGGAAAAACATTAATATCATCTAACCCTTTTTTATGTAAAAATTGTGAGTACGCATCAGCAGATTGCTTGGCTAAATCATCATAATTACCGCGAATTTTACTCTCGTAAGCAAAATCTTGTTCATCATAAGGACTTAATTCAAAACGAATATTGTAAGAATTAGTGAATTCTGATCCTTGCTTTTCTTTTCACGCTGCAATTCCAACACTAGTTGCACCAGCACTTAAAATTAAAAAAGCAGCAAAAAAAGCACCCAAAATACTAACAATCGAACTTTTTGGTGACTTGTTTGACGCAAAAGAATCCGTTGAACTATTTCTTCGCTTTTTAAATAAATTAAATGGTCAAATTTTCATATAGTGTTTATAAAATTAGATGATATTATATCAATTATTATTCTACTGTTAATATAATACACGAGTTAACATGAAATACATTAAACCACGTGGTACAGAAGATTGACTACCAGAACAAACAGAAAAATATCAAGCGCTGGTTAATTTATTATTTCTTATTTCTAAATTAAATGGTTATCAAGAAATTAAAACACCAATTTTTGAACATAGTGATTTATTTGTACGATCAGTTGGTGAACAAAGTGATATTGTAAAAAAAGAATTTTATGCCTTCAAAGATAAAAGTGATCGTGAAATGGTTCTACGTCCTGAAGGAACTGCTAGTGTCATTCGCGCAGTAGTTGAAGAAAAATTATTAAATAAATTACCTTCACCCATTAAATTATCGTATGCTGGCCCAATGTTCCGTTACGAACGTCCGCAAAATGGTCGATTACGTCAATTTCATCAATTCGGGGTAGAGTGCATTAATACTAATTCCGTGATGGATGACATTGATTTATTCCTAATGACAATATCAATCCTAAATACATTAGGAATTAAAAAATATGAAGTACACATTAATAACATTGGTGATTTTAATGCTCGTCGTAAATGAATTGATGAATTAAAAAAATATTTTGCTCCATATCGTAAGCAATTATCTGAATTATCACAAACTCGCATTGATACTAATCCATTAAGAATTTTAGATGACAAAGAAGATGGACAAAAAGATTTCGTAAAAAACGCTCCACAAATTGATAAATTCTTATCAGCTAAAGAGAAACAAGATTTTGATTTTATTTGTCAAACTTTGAAAATATCTGAAATCTCGTTTAAAGTAAATAAAAATTTAGTCCGTGGTTTAGATTATTACACCAATTTTATTTTTGAAATTAATTCTACTGATGAACGCTTGTCAGGCCAACCAACAATCATTGGTGGTGGTAGATATAGTAATCTTGTGAAAGAATTTGGCGGAAGTGAATGTTCGTGTGTTGGTTTTGCTCTAGGAATTGAACGACTATTATTGGTGTTAGAATATGAACAAATCGAAATATGTAAACAGATACCAATTGATGTAGTAATCGCAAATCTAAGTGAAAAAACATACTTGACTACAATTTTTCTTTTAACCATTTTACGTTCATCAGGAATTAGTGCTGTTTGTAAATTTGATAATTTTAAATTAACAAAAAATTTTAGTTATGTCGAAGCTTTGAAAGCACGCTTTGTTGTTATTTTAGGTGAGAACGAATTAAAGATTAAAAAAGTCGTGATTAAAAATCAAAAGACTTTAAAACAAGAAACAATTGCAATCGATAAAATTGTTGATTTCATTAAAGGAAATTCTTAATCAAAATGAAGTGGAACTATTGCGGAAAAATTAGCAAAAATGATGTAAACAAAAAAATTACGATTAGAGGGTGAGTTAAGAAAAATCGTAAACTAGGTTCATTATTATTTTTAGATGTCGGTGATCGTTATGGTTTAGTACAAGTTGTAGTAAAAGAAAATAATAAATTTTTCAATAACATCATCCATCTAACAAGAGAATCAGTAGTTACAATCACTGGCACCGTTAATGTTCGTAAGAACATTAATAAGAATATACCTAATGGCGACATAGAAATTTTATTAGAGGAATTTGAATTATTATCCAAAGCAGAATTACCACCATTAGTAATTGAAGACCAAACTGATGCTTTAGAAGATGTTCGCTTGAAATACCGATATTTAGATTTGCGACGCCCCATTGTCCGTAACAAAATCATTTTTCGTTCAAAAATCATTAATGCGATTCGTGCATATTTGTTAGGTCGTGAATTTGTTGAAGTAGAAACACCGATTTTATCAAAAGCAACTCCTGAGGGGGCACGTGACTATTTAGTACCTACACGTGCGAAGATGAATCATTTTTATGCTTTGCCACAATCACCACAAATTTATAAACAATTATTAATGATTGCAGGTATGAATCGTTATTTTCAAATTGCTCGTTGCTTTCGTGACGAAGATTTACGAGCAGACCGTCAACCAGAATTCACCCAACTAGATTTAGAAATGTCATTCACAGATGAATCTACAATCATGCACATAATTGAAAAAATGTTCTATGAAATTTTCAAAGAAGTTTTAAACATTGAATTAAAAATTCCTTTTGCAATCATGCCATATGAAATAGCAATAAATGAATACGGTACAGATAAACCTGACTTGAGATATGAATTAAAACTAAACGATGTCACCAATTTATTTAAAAAAAGCGAATTTCAAATCATTAAGAGTGCCTCAGCAAAAAATCATGTAGTTAAATGTATTTTAGTACCCGACACTATTTTGTCTAAAAAACAAATAGAAATTTTACGAAAATATGCCAAAGATAATAAGGCTTACGATTTAATATATGTAACTTATACAAACCAAACAATTGATGGTTCTGGTAAAAAAATGGAAGCTGAAATTATTAAAAATATTTTTGCTCAATATCATGCCACTGCTGGTACTTTATTATTAATCGCAGATGGTGCCCATATTGTTAATCAATCTTTAGGTGCTGTCCGAAACGAATTAGGTAATTTACTTAATCTCAAAAAAAATGACAATTATCAATTTGTCTGGATCGTTGATTGACCTTTATATGAATATGATGAAAATGAAAAAAGATATCAAGCAGCTCATCATCCTTTCACATCGCCAGCACTTAAGGATTTAAATAATTTCGAGAAAAACCAAGCAAGTGCTAAAGCAAGAGCTTATGATATTGTACTCAATGGTTATGAAATCGGTGGGGGATCAATCAGAATTATTGATGCCGATGTTCAAAGTCGTATGTTTAATTCCATTGGTCTTTCGCCAGCTCAAATTAATACAAAATTTGGATTTTTATTACAAGCATTTAAGTATGGTGTCCCACCACACGGTGGTATAGCTTTGGGGTTGGACCGTTTAATTATGATTTTGACAAATTCAAATAGTATTAGAGATATTATCGCATTCCCTAAAAATAGTCACGGAGTTGATTTAATGATGGATACTCCAAGTGCAATTGATCCTAAAGAGTTAGATCCTTTATTTTTAAAATTTAAAAGCTAATTTTTCTTACCTAATAATTTAAACATATTAGCTTTATATTGTTCCACACCTGGTTGATTAAAGGGATTAATTTTTAATAAATATCCACTAATAGTCACCGCAATTGCAAATCACATAAATAAATAACCAAAATGGTATTCATCGTCGGTACCGATTTCAATCACGAAATTATCTATTTTGCCAAGTTTTGTGTGAGCCATAATTGTACCTTCAAACGCTTTTTTATTAATTAAATTTAAAGACTTATTATTTAAATATTTCAACTTATCAACGTTATCATTGATTTTAATAAGAGTATCTAATTTAGGTTTATTTATTACTAATGTAGCTTCAAAAAAATTACGGGTACCTTGTTGTAAATATTGACCAATCGAATGTAAATCTGTTGTAAATAAAGATAGTGTTGTAAATAATCCTTTGCCATTTTTCCCTTCAGATTCAGCAAAGATTTGTTTTCACATTTCACCTACAAATTGTAAAGATGGTGCATAAACAATGAAATTTTCAAATTGAAAATGTTTGACTGTATAAAAATAATGACGATAACAAGCATAAGTAAAAGCTGTATTTTCTTTGATGTTGTTATTACTTGTATCTTGAATTGCTTGTTTGGCACCTTTAAGGATTAATAATGGATCTAATCCCTTTAAAATGAAAATAAACATACCCACCGGAGTGAGAGTTGAGAAACGTCCACCAACATCATTAGGAATAGTAAAAGTAACAATTCGCTGTTGTTTAGCATAATCATGAAGTGTACCTTTTTCTTTATCAGTTATCGCAACGATATATTTGGATAGTTTACTAATACCGACATTTTTTTGTAATAATTCACGGAACATTCGAAAACCAATAGCTGGTTCTAAAGTACCACCAGATTTAGATATAACCACAATACCAAATTTTTTATGTTTAAGTTTTTTCATTAATGGTACTATATAGGAGGCCGACATGTTATGTACTCAAATTATTCGCGGACAAGTAGCATCAAAACTACCACAGCACATATCAATCGCAGCACGAATACCTACATACGAGCCACCAATCCCAATGACTACTATGTACTTAAGTTGCATTTTCTTTCATTCAGCAACTTTGTTTTTCATAAGAATAATTTGGTGATTATCATATACATCAACAACATCTAATCACCCCATCATTTCGCTACCTTCTAATAATTTAAGATCGATTTTCTTTAAAATACTATTGATCTCGATTTGATAACGTTTCAATAATCTATCGTTAATGCGATTGTTAATATTATCAATTTTGAACTTAAACATATCCATCCATTATAAAATTATTTTATTTGCATACTAAAACTATAATTCATGCAAGATGGCTAAGATGACAACTAATGTTGAGAGTAATACCGCTGTAGTAAACATAATTCAATAAAATCAATGGCGTTCATAAAATCTTTCATGTAGTTTTTGTTTTTGAATATCAAAAGATCCATTTAATTGGAGCGTACGTTGATTATTTGGTTTCAACAATTTAACAAATGAAGCCTTTTGCGGATCAACTATATAAGTATTTAGATCATCAATAATTTGATTAATGTTATGATAACGAAATTTTAAATCGCTATCCTTGGAAGCGAGACAACGAAAAATGATGTTTTCAATCGCTGCTGGGATATTAGGATTAATTTCACTAATGCACATCATATCGTATTTTAAAGGTAGATCAATAATTTTTGGATCATTTTCATCAGCTGATTTGAATGGTTTTTCACCCATTAACATTTCATAGAAAATTACTCCTAATGAAAAAAAATCAAATTGCACACTAATGTATTTTGTACGTTCAGTTAAATCTTTATGCGTCATTTTTTTGATGTCTGGTGAAATATATGGATATGTGCCAAAAATAGATTCTTCACTGGTAATAACTTTTTTATCATTATTAAAAGTTGAGTCAATCAATACGGAAGAAATCCCAAAATCTATAATTTTTACACGCATTAAATCTTTCGTAATCATAATGTTGTCTGGTTTTAAATCACGATGAATAATTTTCTCATTAAAACTATGTAATTCTTTAATACCTTCTAAAATCTTTGAAAAGTAATAAATCCCTTCACGCAAATTAAAGTTTCCGATTTTTTCTAAATATTGACGTAACGAAATACCATCAATATATTCCATAACAATAATAAAAGTGTTACCGTTATTTACCTTAGTAACTTCATAAGTATTTACAATATTTTTTTTATTGGCAGCACGTTGACTCGTAATACATTCATCATGAATTTTGGTTCAATCTTCTTCTTTTCATGATTCATCACGATTAATTACTTTAACAGCGACATATTTAGTCCCACTAATTAAAAAATTAGCTTCGCTAATCAATGTATCAATTGCTTTGTAAACAATTGAAGACATTCCCCCAGTGCCTAGTTGGTTGATAATTTGATATTTGTTTAAAACTAAGTCATTAGGTTTAAATTTAATTTTTTGATATTTGCTAATGGGCGTTGAATTAATTTTGCTTGTTTGAGTTTCCATCAATCGCCTCCACTACCACACATGTTAAATTATCGTTACTTTTGTTTGCTAACGCTAACTGAATTAAATTTTTTGCAATGCCTTCAAAATTATTTGAATTTTTTTCAATTGCATTACTAACATCCGCAAGTTTTAAAAAATAATATACGCCATCGGTTGCTTGAAATAAAACATCACCAGAAGCAATTTTGAAAACAAACTTATCATATTCATGGTGCACATCACTACCACTTTCCAAACATTTAGTTAATGCGAATAATTGACTACGATGACGTACACATAATTCATTAATATTAACTGTTTTATCTTTTTCTGCTAAATCACTGAAATAATTGTATAGATTATGATCTCTTGTAATCATTGTTCATGTATTAGTATCAAAAGAGTAGTGATATAACCTTGAATCACCTAAATTAAAAGTAGTAACTTTATTGCCATTAATAAAACTCAACACAAGAGTAGTACCGATTTTTTTATTATTTAGTTGCTTATTAGAAATACGTGTGATTTTACGATGGGCAATTTTTAAACATTTTTTAAAAAAACGATCAATATTAAAAATTTTTGTTCGTTTGCTAAAGCGTTCCTTGAATACTTCAACGGTGATTAAAGATGCAATTTGACTATCGTCTTGCGAGCCTATTCCATCACAGACAATGATTAATCATTGTTTATTTTTGTTAGAACCAACTCAACTAGCATCTTCATTAATTTCACGGGTGCCTTTATGAGTAGCGATTGAATAATTAATAAGTAAATTTGTGGACATTTTGACTACTAATTATACTTTGACGAAAAAATAGCATAATAAAATGGGGATGATTTGAAATTATTTTGGGCTTTGCTTCACAAAATAATTATGTTAGCTGTCAACCAAGATGATTCTTCTAACTAAGGAGTATAATTTATGAGCATGAAGCAAGTAAAAATTACTAAATACAATAAAGATCCAAAGCGTGTTGGCGACGAGATTGTTGTTGAAATTCAGCCAACAAGATGACCAAAAGTTCCTGCTTGATTTGCAGGAGCAATGCAAGAGGCTTTAAAGCCAATTGTCACTCACTTGGATGGGATTGATACTCGTTTAGATAAACTTGAAAAGAATGATCAAATTATTTTTGATATTCTCAAAAGAAACAATCTAAAATAACTCACTTTTAAAAAGAGCAACACTTAAAGAACTGACCTTGGGGTTTGTTCTTTTTTTCTTTGATTCATCATTAATAATTTTCTTTCTTCTAGATAGACTACCTAGATATTTTCTTCGTAGGAACATATTGAAATTTTACTAAGATTAGAGAAGATTACAAACATGCAAAACAAGAAAAATAATAAGATAAAAAATTTTGTCTTAAAATATCCAATTTTTTTGAAAAAAGTTAAAAATAATTTAAGTTTAATTTAAGAGTTCATTATGTTTAATAAATGCGAATACAACATTGATTTATCGGCATTTGTGTATGGACGCAAAATTTTCTCGGTGAATAGTTACGAATAGCTATTTCAAGAAAATAATTAAGTAATATAATATTGTGAGAGATGGGAGTTATTTATGGAAATATTTACTAAGCAGCACTTGTTGTTAGACATTGATGCGACGAATCAAAAAGAGGTTTTTGAAGCAATTGCTAAATTAGCTCAAAAACTTGGCGTAACAAATAATCAACAAGCGTTAGTCAAAGATTTATTAAAAAGGGAACAAGTATCCACAACAGGTATGGCAGATCAAGTGGCAATCCCACATGCAATGAGTGCAGATTTTAATGAACCTGCAATCATCGTTGCTCGTTTTAAACAAGGAGTCGAATGAAATGCTGTTGGTGGTAAACCAGTTAAAGTGGCTTTTGCATTACTAATCCCTGAAAAAAAGCGAACAACATTGCACATGCAATATTTACAAAATATCGCAACCGCTTTGCTAGATAAAAAATTTAATGAAATCATTTTAAATTCTTCTGACAAAACAGTAATCTTCGATACGATTCTAAAAGCAATTAATAATAAGAATGATATGTCTAATAAAGAAACACTTAACCATGATTTACCTTTAATTGTTGGTGTTTCATCTTGTGCGACTGGTGTAGCACATACTTATATGGCTCGTGAAGCATTAGAAAAACACGGTAAAGATGTTGGGTATGAAGTTTGAATTGAGACTCAAGGTCAATCGGGTCAAGAACATAATCTAACCGAAGAAATGATTAAAAAAGCAGCAGCGGTAATAATTGCTAGTGACATTAATGTTGAATTGGAACGTTTTGCTGGTAAAAGAATTTATTTAACTAATACTAATGAAGCTATTAATCAACCAGTAGCAGCGTTGAAAAAAACAATTGATTCAAAATCTATCCATGCAAGCAATGCTAATGAAACTACTTTTAGTGCAACTAAAAAAACAGGCTTTATGAATCATTTCTTAAATGGTGTTAGCCACATGATTCCATTTATTGTGTTCAGTGGTATTATCTATGCAATCTTGAATGCAATTGGTGTAGGTTTATATGATGGCAATATTCCTAAAGATAGTTATTTAGACTACGCACTACAAGCCGCAAATATTGGTTTCAGTCTATTCACAGGCGTTATGGGTGGGTATATTGCAATGTCCATCGCTGGTCGTGCAGCACTAGCACCAGGATTTATTGCTACAGTCTGTGCAAGTAGTCCAGCCATGTATATCTTTTATCAAGGCATTCCGAGTAGTGTTGATATAAAAGTTGATAATCAATCTATTGCGATTTCAAATATTAGTTTAGGGATCGTAGCTGCAATCATGATGGGATTTGCAGCTGGTTATTTAGTAAATATTTTCAATCGCATTAAAATGCATAAAATGTTAAAACCAATTTTACCATTAATCATCATTCCAGTAGTTTGTTCTTCCCTATTAGTATTTCCATTTCAATTTGCTTTAAGTGGTATTTTGGGATGTGCAATGAACTATTTTGGTGCGGGATTAGCTATTGCTGGTAGTAATGATATTGGTAGATTAGCGATGGGTTTTGTTCTAGGTGCAATGGTTGGCTTTGATATGGGTGGGCCAATTAATAAAATTGCGGTGGCAACAGCGACTAGTTTGATTGTTGTTGATCCAAGTTTAATGGGTGGTGTAGCGGCAGCAATTCCAATTGCTCCATTAGGTTGTGGTTTAGCAAGTGTTGTTTTTGGTCGTAAATTATTTGATGACAATGAAAAAGGTTTGGGTGTAACTGCTTTAGCTTTAGGTTTCATGGGTATTTCTGAAGGAGCAATTCCATTTGCAGCCAAGCGTCTAAAACAAACATTTATTGCTAATATTATTGGTAGTGCAATTGCCGGTGGTTTAGCATGCTTATTCTATGTCGGTGGACACGTTGGTATGTGAGGTGGATTAATTATTATCTTCTGTTTAGGTGTTTATCCTGCATTTGGTACAGGCTTAGTTCGTGGCTCTGTTCCTGCTCCGTTTGCAATAAATGGACAACCATTAGATATGGCAAATGTTGCAATTAGTTGTTCTTGATATATTGTAGCAATTGCAATCGGTGCAATCGCACATGCTTTAATTTATGTAATTTTAATACGTGTGAGTCAAGGTGAAGGTTTTGCTAACACAGTTAAAGATGTATTCACTCATAGAAAATCAAAACCTAAAACTGTTACTAATGAAGTAAGTAAATTTGATTTATGATATCAAGATAGATTTATTCAAGAAAATTGATATTACCGTGCTAAAGTGTTACACAAACAACCAATCGTTTGATAAAACAACTATTTTACTAATAATTAACTTTTAATAAATAAAGACCACAACCGTTTACTTTGGTGATGGCTGAACCTTTAAATGGATCTTTAAGCAATTGAGCGACATGTTCCATTGTTTTTTTATGCTCATTGACATCTAATAAACTACCAATTATCATTCTTACCATATTTCGTAAAAACCCATCACCGTTGATGGTAATAATCAAAGAATTATTTAACGATTTAAATTTAATGTAATTGATGGTTCTAATGGTATCATCCAATATTGATGTGCTGAATGATTTAAAATCATGCGTGCCAATAAATAATTTACTAGTTTTTTTAAGTAATTTCAAATCGATGGGTCGATTATAAAATAATTCGTAACGACTTTTAAATACATTGTAATCACCTGTATTGACAACGTATTGATATGTTTTATTGTGTGCACTGAATCTAGCATGAAACATACTTTTATTGACTTTAACTTTGACAAAATAAATATCAGTAGGACTTAAATTACGCAGTGCACTTAAAAGATGATTAGGTTTAATGGGACTTTTCTTTGCATTAAACGAAAAAACTTGTCCATAAGCATGTACATAAGCATCGGTTCTTCCTGAAGCGTGAATAGTAATCGGTTGTTTAAAAATTCTGTAAATTATTTTTTCAATTTCACCTTGAATGGTTCGAACGTTTTGTTGTTTGGCTCAGCCATGAAAATCACTACCATCATAGCTAACAGTAACTTGATAATTCATTGTCTTAACGACCTCCAAACATTAAAGTCGCTTCGATTGGACCAAAAGGTGCAAAAAACATACTATGAATTACAAAAAAGATGAAAAACCCAAAAAAGATTGCCAAAATACCAGCAATTAATCAATGATGTCAGTTAATGGGATAATTACGGTAACGAGTACGATCATATCGAGGGTTATATGCTCTAGCTTCCATAGCATCAGCTAGTTGATCAGCCTTATGGAAAGCTACCGAAAACATCGGTACTACTAAAGAAACTAATGATTTAATTTTGTCTTTAAAATTACCATTACGAAAATCCACGCCACGTGAAGCTTGTGCTTTCATAATTTTTTGTGATTCTTCTAATAAAGAAGGAACAAAACGTAAAGCAATGGAAATCGTCATCGCTCATTCATTCACAGGAATTTTAAGATAGTGTAATGGATAAAGAATATCCTCAATGGCAAAGGATAATTGAATTGAATTGGTGGTAGAAATTAACATCGTTACCACCACAATCATTAAAAATATTTTTAAAGTAACATAACCTGCAAAAATAATTGTCTGAGACGACAAACAATACCAAGTAGTGTTATAGATTAAATAGGCATACAAATCTTGCCCGTTGACTTTACCCAAATATGCTGCTAGATAATGCCCACTTGTTGGTAAAGTTGTGCCATAGAATAATTGTTTTGATCAATCATTGTTTGCTCCCCAAACTTCACCACAAGTTCAATAATATTTTGTATCACCGTATACCGAAGTAGATGCTCATCAATTAATACTAAATAAAGGACGAGTATGGTTTTGTATGTCAAATACAAAACCCGGACTTTTAAAAGCCATTCAATTGATTAAGAATAAAATAGCAAACATTATTAAGCACGACTTAATAATCGTTCAAAACATTCTTAAAGGTAGTTTAGCGACTAATCATCCCGTCATTAAAATTACTAATAAAACTACTTGTCCAAAAAAACCTAAAGGTAAAAAAATCATCACTATAAAGAAAACCAACACAATCAATTTTAATGAGGGATTAAAATTATGAATAAAGGAATTACGCGGAATATATGTGCTAAAAGTATTATTCATGTGTTTCCTTTAAGACCTTTTCAATAGCTAAAGCTAACTCGTCTACATTTCTTGGTTTAATTTCATAAAGTTTTTCAAAACGATGATCTTTTTCACATAATTTTTGAATGACAGAGATCACCTTTGGTAAATCTAAAGTTGTGCTATCTAATAAAGCTTTATTAGTAAAAACTTCATAAGGGGTATTAGCAAATAATAATTTTTTATCATTCAAAACTAATACTTCATCCGCTAACGCCAACACTTGATCCATAACATGAGTAATAATGATTGTAGTTTTGCCTGCTACATTAATTTGCTTAATAATTTCAATCATTTCTTTTTCGCCTGCAGGATCAAGCCCAGCAGTAGGTTCATCAAAAATCAAAATCTCTGGTTCAATTGCTAAAATTCCAGCGATGGCTACACGGCGCTTTTGCCCACCAGATAAATCAAAAGGTGAGCGTTGCAAAAAACTGTCATCTAACCCTAACATGTTTAAATATTTTTTGGCTTTTAGCTTCGCTATTGGTTTCTTTTCACCCAAATTTACGGGACCAAAAATAATGTCTTTCTCTACGGTGTCTTTAAATAATTGATATTCAGGAAATTGAAAAATCATTCCGCATGTTTTGCGTAAATATTTAAAGTGACGAATTCGACGATCACTACCATTTATTTGATTATTACCAACTGTCAAGTCGCCATATTTTGATTTTAACAATCCATTTAAGTGACTTACTAAGGTTGTTTTACCGCTACCTGAATTGCCAATAATAAAATAGATTTTACCCTTTTGAAAGTTGTATGAAAAATTATCCAACAATACTAACTCGTTGCTAGTTTTTTCATCAAAAACAATTTTTAAGTTCTTGACAGTAATTGCGTATGGGGAATCAATGTTTACTATTTGAGTTTTCATATTTCATTCACTAAATCATTAATTTGTAAATTTGGCTGGACGTTAATATTAATAGCCATTAAAGCTTTGGTTAATTGTAAGGAAAACGGAACATCAAGTGAAACATTTTGTAAAAAATCACGGTCTTCAAAAATTTCTTTTGGTGTGCCCATTTTCAATAATTTACCTTTATTTAAAATAATTACACGATCAGCAGCGACAACTTCTTCCATATCGTGTGTTATAGAAATCACAGTTTTTTGAAATTTGTTTTTTAAAATTAACATTAATTTTTTTATTTCTAATTTTGCTTTGGGATCAAGCATTGAAGTTGATTCATCAAAAATAATTATTTTTGGATTGATTGCTAAAACACTCGCAATTGCTACACGTTGTTTTTGCCCACCAGAAAGCTTTGCCGCTTCAATTTCTAATAAATTTTCAATGTTCACCATTTTGGTCACAGTCCAAATAATATTTCTCATTTGCTTTGGATCAACTTTACGATTTTCCAAACCAAAAGCAATATCATCTTCTGGTGTCAAACCAATAAATTGATTATCAGGATTTTGAAAAATGATTCCAATATTATCACGAAGATGCTTAATATTTAAACGATTGACAACTTGACCAAATAATTTAATCGTCCCAGCACGAGGTTGTAATAAACCTGTTAATATTTTTGATAAAGTAGATTTGCCACTACCATTTTGACCAATAACACAAATGTATTCATTTTCATTAATGTCTAGTGTAATGTTATCGAGATTTGTAACATTATCGGTATAACCAAAACTTATTCCGTTTAATTCAATTGCTTTCATCTTATTGTCAATCATTTGGTTTAATTATATTAATTTTGAAAATGTCTCATCGTAAAAGTACAAATAAATTATTGTTGTGAAGTAAGTCCAAAGTTCCTGGAAATTAATTTTTGAATACATTCATTATATATCTCATTTGCAGTTCAATAATTTAGCGATGATCTAAAAATATTATGGCCAAGTAAACCCCTATATGTAGTAGACTGTAAAACCCAATTATAAATGGTAAGATTACACCAATGTATACATCCCCAGCAAAATGGTTAGACGAAACCAGACATGTAGAACAAAATAATAAAATTAAATTAGTTCAGGGTAGTTGTTATTACTACTGAAATTATAGTTTGTCATTTAATTAATAATTTTTAGGAGTTATACACATCTTTAGAACACTTATTTTTTCAATTACAACTTACCATTTACTTCAATTTGCCTTATTCGTAACTGACCACAAGCAGCATTAATTTTAATACCACGTTCTAATCTTTTAGTGGTAATTATTCCATGGTTTTGTAAAATTTGCATGAATGGTATAAAACGCTTTGAAGGATGATATACATTTTCTGATACATTGTTATAAACAATTAAATTTACATAACACGATAAACCCTTAATCAATTTTGCAAGTTGCTCAGCATGTTCATCTATATCATTAATATTTTTTAAAAGAATATATTCAAAGCAGATTCGCTGCTTGGTTATTTTTAAATATTTTTTAACTGTATTCATTAAATTTACAATGTCATATTTTTTATTAATAGGCATTAATTGACTACGCAATGAATCATTAGGTGCGTGCAAAGAAATAGCTAAATTTATTTGAGGAAAATCTTTACCGAATTGTAGAATATACGGTAATATTCCTGAAGTTGAAACTGTGATATGACGATTACCGATTGCGATTCCATAATGATTATTAAATATATTTAAAGCCTCTTTTAAATTTGCATAGTTGTCAAACGGTTCACCAATTCCCATAATTACAACATTACTAATTCTTCCTTTGCTTTTTTTATTTAGATATTTTTGAACTTCAACATATTGCAACACAATTTCATCTACAGATAAATTGCGAATCTTTTTGTGTAAGCCAGATGCACAAAATTTACACCCCATATTACAACCTACTTGACTTGAAATACAAATACTATAACCATAATCAAATTTCATTAGAACAGTTTCAATTAATTGGTCATCAGATAATTTAATTAAAAATTTTATAGTCCCATCGTGTTGATCTATTAATTCTTTAACAATTGTTAATTGATTAAAATAAAAATTGTTAGTTAAAATTTCTTGACTGTTTTTAGAAATATTCGACATTTTTGAAAAAGAATCAACGAATTCTTGATAAATTCATTGGTAAATTTGAATGCCATTGTATTTTTTTAAATGCAATTTAACCAACTCATCGGTTAATGAATTAAGACTTAATGAATGGATGGAGAGTTTAGTTGGCATTTTTCTTAATTGCATTAATTAAAATGGATTTTAGTTGTTTTTTAGCAACCGAAATTTTATCATTAATTATTTTGTAATCATAGTGCTTGGCTTGTTTGATTTCTCATTTAGCTTGTTTAATGCGATAGTCAATCGTTTTTTTGTCTTCAGTTCCGCGAGAACATAATCGTTTAATTAAATGTTCAGTCGATGGGGGTAGAACAAAGATACTAACTAAGCCTTGATCAATATTTTTAAATTGTTTGATTAAATTTATTCCGCCTTGTGCATCAATTTCCAACAAAACATTCATACCTTTATGTCGCAATTTTTCTACATAAGATTTAGGTGTACCATAATAATGGTTGCAGTATTGTGCATATTCAAGCATTTTTCCTTTTTTAATTGCACTTTCAAAAATTTTTCTTGTGACAAAAAAGTACTCTCTACCATTTTTTTCATTAAATCTTTTTACTCTAGTAGTCATGGAAATACTATAGGCTAACCTTAATTGTGTTTCTTTAAGTAAATCAATTCATAATGTATGCTTACCAACACCGCTTGGTCCACTTAAAATTATTAATAAACCTCTTTTCATAGATTTATCCAATACGAATAGTTTCCTCTGGATATGCAACCCGATTTCCTTTAGGATCTTTTTTAGTTCATGATAATAGCGTAGCCGAAATACCTAATTGACCAGTGAACATTACAAGGCAAAGTACAATTTGTCCAAAATGATTAATATAAGATGTGATGCCCATTGAAAAACCTACTGTACCAAAAGCACTAGTGGCCTCGTAAACACACTGCAAAACTGTATATTGTTCAGGAACATTTTGCTGAGCCATCAATGTATAAAAAATCACAATTGCTGATATGGCAACTAACATTGTCGCCGTTAAAGTTACGAGAAATGATTCATGAACTGTTTCCTGTGAAATTTTGCGATTGAAAATGTTTACATCTTTTCGTCCTCTTATTTTGTTTAAAATAGTTAACATAATCACACAAAGCGTTGTAACTCGAATACCCCCTGCCGTGGAAGAAGGTGAACCGCCAATAAACATTGTGACTACATATAACCATTGTGAACCTGGTGATAAAATTGCTTGATTGACAGTACTTAGACCCGCACTTCTAGTAGACATTGAATTGAAAAAAATAGCCCAACATTTATTTAAAAGTGAAACTTTTCCAAATTCATGTCCGTACTCTTTATAATGAGCGATGTCATAAACTGGAACATTTAAAGTAGAAGCACCATCACCGCCAGTTAATACAGGAGCATTTTGATAACCGTTATATGCAAATTCAAAACCAAATGATGCTGTTGTAGTTAATATTGCAACCGCAAAATAACTAATAAACGCTACTTTGCTAAACAAAGTTAATTTATATTTGATACCTTTATGTTTACATTTAATTTTTTCAATTACATCATAAATTAACGGAAACCCTATACCTCCAATAATAATTTGAATTAATGCCATTAGTTGGAATACAATGTTTCAATCATTACGAAAAGCTGCAATCGAAATACCGCCTTTAAAATTATCAAAACCTGCATTGTTAGTAGCGGAAATGGTAAAAAAGAGACCTTCTCATAACGCATACCCATAATTGTGATGTGCTTTGATATATTGCGTAGAATCAACAGTTAAAGCATAAACTGATGAAATTTTTTGACCATCATAAGTGGCTTGTGTTTGGTCAAAAACGGGCATTCAACATAATCAAAATGAATACAAGAACATAAAAACAATCTGACAAATAAAAATAAAAAGTACACTTACTTTTAATGATTTAAAAGTTCCAGCAATTTTTCCACTACCACGTTCTGATTGTAAAATAACTATTTGGTTTAAGTTACTTTCTTTATTTTTGGATTTAAAAAAATTTCAAATTAAGAAAATAATCGTCATTAATCCTAAGCCGCCAAATTCCATTAAAATAATCATTACAACTTGGCCAAAAGTGGTCAAAGTATCACTAATTACAGCAGGAGTCAATCCAGTATTAGTTATGGCAGAAACACCTATAAATAACGCATCCCAATATGTATAAGCTCGTTTAGTTGCATCGTTATCTAACGTCATGATATAGGTGTGATCGTGTTCTCAACTTTGCAAAGCAATTGGTAAATACAATAAAACCGAACCTAAAATAATCACAACGATGTAAGCGCGGAATAATTTTTGAGGAATTGTCTTACCAATGAGAATTCGTCAAACAGAGTTTCATCATTTGGGACTAGCTGTCTTTATTTCACTGTCAAATGGTGATTTTTTATTCATAATATTGGAGTTAATTATAGTATTAAGACTTCATATTGTTATAATAATGGAGTTTAAGTTAAAGCAAAAATATGGCAAAGAATGATTATTGTGTAATAGGATTAGGTCGCTTCGGTACAGAAGTTGCTAATCAATTAAATAAAATGGGTAAAAGCGTCATGGCGATTGATAAAAACCCAGATTTAATTCAAAAAGCGAGCAAGATTCACGAGGTGGCGATTGTTTGTGATGCTAGTGATCTTAATTCATTAGCGGAAACTGGTGTTACAGGAATCGGTACGATTATTGTAGCAATTAGTAGTATTGAGTCTAGCATCATGGTTTGTGCCAATTTACGAGAACTAGGTCTCAAAGACATTATTGCTAAAGCCATCAATAATGTACATAAACGTGTTCTCAAAACTATGGGCATTTCACGAGTGGTCATTCCAGAAATTGAAATTGCTGGTCGTGTAGCATTCCAAGCACTATTTAATCTTGGTGTAGATATTGTTAGTATTGGTAGCGGTTTTAGCTGAGTAAAAGCCACTTTGAGTAATAAAATCATTCTAAATAAAACACTATCTGAATTAAATATTAGAAATAAATACGATGCTACAATCATGATGATCCAACGTCAAGGACAAATCATTTTCCCACCATCAAGCGAAACCAAGTTTGAATTAGGTGATGTTGTCACATTCATGTGTCACGATTCAAAAATCAATAACATTCTTAAATTTTTCACTCGTGATGATAATTTAAAATAATTAGCAATGAAAGTCGTTGAACCATCATTACTTGCGTTTGATCCTAATAACTTAGATTCTCAATTAGAACAAATTAAAACTGCCGGAGCAACTTTTATTCATTACGATGTGATGGATGGAATTTATGTACCAAATGTAGCCTTTGGTCCAGAACAATTGTTAAATGTAAAAAAAAATGGATTATCTAACAACGTTCACATGATGGTAAAGGATCCAATGATGTGAATTAAAAAGTTTTATGACTTTCCCATAAATTCATTAACTTTTCATCCAGAAATCATTTCATTAGATGAATGTAATGACGCTTTTGCTTTACTTCAATCTAAAGGCATCAAATATGGGATTGCCATTAAACCAAATATAGATGCTAATCA
The DNA here is from genome assembly GCA_031275175.1 of Mycoplasmataceae bacterium. Lineage (GTDB taxonomy): Bacteria > Bacillota_I > Bacilli_A > Mycoplasmatales > Mycoplasmoidaceae > Malacoplasma_A. The sequence goes on along the minus strand of JAISPD010000005.1, from coordinate 3,276 downwards.
ATATTTGCCAATATTGAAAAAATGTGATTATGTTTGTGTAATGAGTGTGGTCCCTGGTAAAGGTGGACAAACTTTCATGTCTGAGAGTATTGATAATCTTGTAAAAGTAAAAAATATCAAAGACAGTTTCAATAATAAATTAATTATCCAATTAGATGGTGGGGTAAATTTTGAAGTGATGCAGAAAACAAAAAAATACGTCGACCACTTCATCATTGGTTCATTTTTAATGAAACAAGAGGATAAAAAAACTGTCTTTGATTTTTTAAAAACTTTGTAAAAATTATTCGTCAGCGAATGTATCTACATCATCCCCTGCCAAAATTTCTACTTTTTTAGTAAGATTCTCAGACTTTGGCTTTTTTTGTGCATAGTAAGATTTACGTTTATTTATGCGATCAATAAATTTTGCATAAGAGTCACGATCTCTTAAATATCATTCAGGCATCGGTTTTGTGTAATATTCACCCTTCTTTTTTCATGACTCAACACGAAAGTTTTGTCATTCCTCTGGTTTTAAGTTGCGAATATATTCAGGAGTTGGTTTAGTTTTGTTTGTCATTGTTATTTAACCTCATATTTTTGTGGATGTTCATTTTTCATTTTTTGAATAAATTGTTCTTTAGGTAATTTACCATATTTTTGCATTAAAGTTACACATTCTTGGTATTCCTTGATAGCTCATGCTGTATCTTTGAATTGCTTAACGATAACTTTTTTATTTTGTAAAAGTTTATAGGTTTCAAAGAAATTCTTAATTTCTTTTAGAGAATGCTCTGGTAAATCCTGTAATGTTTTTTTATCTTTAAAACGCGGATCTACCGCAATTATCCCAATAAGTTTTGTATCAGTTTCTCCATCATCAATCATTTCCAATGCACCAATGATACGTGTAGGTACAATCGTTCCCGGATTAAAAGATTGTTGTGCATAAACTAATACATCTAGTTCATCTCCATCTCAATCTAAGGCTCCTGGTATAAAACCATAATTTTGAGGATAAATATTTGAACCATATAAAATTCGATCTACTTTTATTTGTTTGGTAGTACGGTCATATTCATATTTAACCTTAGAATCTTTAGGAATTTCTATAACAACATCTAGGATTAATTCTTTTGTCATATTTTTGTACTCAATTATTTTTTAAATTAACAAGAGTATAACCCAAAAAATAATTGAGTATTCACAAATAATGGCAATATATGAGTCAATTCTTAAATTTAACTATTTATTTTTGGTTGTTTTTGCCGCACAAAAACTACATTTTCTAGCGTGGCCAATAGAATAAAAATACCAGAAACTAAAAATGTTTGCTGAGAATATAGACATTCTGGAAAACATCTAATACTCTCTAAGTATATTGACTAAAGTCAAAAGTTAACGACTGAATTGGTAGCATGCGATGAGTATCTCATCTGTCTTTCGTTTTATTTCATAACTTGTAAGATTTAGTTCTTTCGGTGTTGTATTAACAATTAATTGTACGCAGGATATTTAAATTATGATCTTAATTGCAAAATATGCCAATTAAGATGATCATGTAACATTAGGCCAAAATAACCTAGCAATGTCTTCCGGAGTAAAATCTATTTGCGTAAATGGAACACTATTTTGGCCATAATAAGATGGTTCAAAAGGTGTGCAATAAAAGAAATTCAAATTTCCCTCTATTATGTTTTTATCGTCGCTCAACGATTGAGACATAGATTCACCTTTGTTAATCTTTGGGAACAATGATTGTTGATATTGATCACCGCTTCATGAAGATACAAAATTTGAAAGTTGAACATCGTCGCCAACATATCAAGCTGAGGGTAAATCTACACTTAAAAGGGCTTCCCGCATATTACTGCTGCCGCCAAAATACCCATAAAAATGATCGTTATACGAAGGGAAATAATTAGTAATTCCATCTACTGTTGTTTGAACATCTTGTTCAAATGATAAATCAAAACATTTGTTACCGTCTGTTTCAGTATCTAAAATTAAATGATCAATACGAACGTCAATTGAATAATTGTCTCAATTTGGTAGAAAACCTTCATTATATGGGGTATACTGATATTTATCTGTTAAGTTGACTAAAACATTTTTCTGAATTTCATTGGCTTCCAGAAATAATATAGCTGCAAATTGGTTAGCATTAATATTTGAACTAATAAAACTATCATCAAGAGTGTGTTCGCCGGTTAAGCTTACGTTGGCAGCATGTAATCACTCAACTATTTCTGTTGGAGTTGTGTCTATATTCATTCCCATTTCTCTAGTAGAAACATTTCGAATAATGCCATCGTCAATTTCTGTTGACTCATCATCATCTTTTGCTACAACGAATGAAATTGATGCAGATGCGTCAGGCAACTTATCGTTATTATCATGCAATGTGATTTTGAGGCTAAGTGGAAAAAACATTTGTTGCCCATCATAATCTTTTATTAGTGATATCCTAACAAATGCACCTTGGCTTAAATCATTAGGATCATTTCAAAATATACCAGATCTGGTATTATCTTTGATAACATCATTTGGATTTTCATAAGGATAATACTTATTATCTGTTGGCCATCAAGTAACATACTCTGAACCAGTACCGTCGTGAGCTCAGCCGTCTCTATTAATAGATTCTATGTCTGGAATAGACCATCCAGTACCAGTAAAATTAGAAAAAGGTATATTGGGTTCTAAGTCATAAATTAAAGTGTCACCTGCTTTTGTTAACGTAGTAGTATTATGCGTTGACCGCAATTTTAACGTCAGTGTTGGAACGACCAAATTTTTATCAGCATGATATCAAATCCCATAACCAACTCCAACTCCTCCGCCTACGCCAACTAATCCTATAGCAATTGATGTAGCTGTAATTTTGAATCACTTATTGTTGTGCTTAATTTTTTTGATTTTATTATTTTCCATATGTTTGTTCCCTTATTTATTGTTAAATGTTGTGCAACAATGACCTTAAAATCCGACAAAATAAAAAACAAGACCCCTAAAATAGGAATCTTGTTTTAAAAGAAAAAGTTAAAGATACGCCGTAGGCGTTACTCTCTCTCTCTCTCTCTCTCTCTTGCTAGCGTTTTCATCACTTGTTACTCGGAATAAGTATAGTTGATTAATTCAAAAAAGTATGATTTTTATGTAACTATTCACCGAGAGGTCAAGTAAACCCCGAAGTTCCCACCCCTATGGATGGGATATAAAAAGCCCATTTAAGAGCTTAGAATTGATTTGAAACACTAATTCAAGGACTTAAAATGAGCAAAAAATATTATA
>JAISPD010000016.1 GCA_031275175.1 Mycoplasmataceae bacterium | reverse complement strand
GTGGTAGTGTCTGAAGTGTTGGGGACAAAATTGTTGACATTGTTAATAAAGATACCGCATTGTTGGTTAATATCAATGTCGTCTCCTTTGTTAATTTCCGTGTTAAAGTAGTTGAGCATCGCTGCATATTTAGTGACAATGTTATTGGTGTGGTTGTCTAGTCGATCTTGAGTAATGTGGTGTTTGTCAATAATGTCAGTATTGTTTTTATTAGTCAAAATAATAGTGCTAGCTACTGCGCCGCCCACGACAATCGCTGCACCGATGCCGGTTAATATTTTTGTTTTTAGTGTGAATTTTCTTTTACTCATGTCTGCTCTCCGAGTTGGTATATACACATATATTGAACACCAATTAACGATCATTTTGTCATTAAACCTTAACTTATGTAAAAAAAAAAAAAAAAGAGAGATACAACGTATTTATAATGTCACTACAAAATCCTTACAATGAAAAATTTTGTATAAAATAAAAACTCTATAGTACATGTATTCTATAACATATAGACAAGGTAAAACGTCATTAAGAAATATTAAATTTACCAATTTTGGCTGTAGAAAACGGTAAAAAATTTTTTTTGAATAATTTAGTAAAACTGAAAGCACGAATCAATAAAAATTAATACTGATTGGTTAACCAAAGATTGTCTACCAAATTTCCTTCATCGGTTTAGTCGTATAAATCAAGTTTTAAATCTACTACCAATTACCAGTATCTGCCATTGTGGTGCACTACATATTTTTTGCTTAATAAAATTTTAAGCAAATATTCATCAAGCTTTATTTAATAAGTGTATTCTCATATTGAGATTATTAAGTGAGAATGAAAATAATGAAGAACAAAATCAAAATAGGAATAATTGCCGGCACTTCTTGTGTTTGTGCGACAGGTGTTGGTACAGCCCTAGTGGTTGTGTCAACACAAATGCATAAAAAACCAATTCATCAACCAGACATCCAAATGCAAAATGTCTATTCCATTAGAGATTATTTGATTAAACGTTATACAAAAATATTGACCGATGCGGGTGACACCCAAGAATACATCAATTTGCAAGTGCAAAAAATAGAAAATGATGTGGATAAAATTATTGAAGATGGTATTAAAGGTAACTTTCCCATAAGTAATATTTACAACAAAATTTATGGATATGGTCACCACATCAACATTGATTTATATGATTGAACCATGCTAGACAAATTTGTTGATAATTCACTTAAATCATTACTAGAAACTTTAACTAAGAGTGGCTTACCAAAAGACAAAGTAAATAAAATTTATACCCATTACCGCGAATTAACTTTAAATGAAACCAAAAAGTGTAAACAGGCATCAGAGTCACCTGCTGAAATTATTGATCACATGAAAAAATTTGGTAAGGAAATCGCCGTTGAAGCAATGGCGGATGATTATGAAGAATTAGCTCGATATCACATTGATAACTTTGCCACATCAGCAAAAATCCAACTGGTTGATAGACTTGCTTACTATTACGATAATTTAAAATTAGATGCCACATCACAAGATAACGTTATTCCATTATTGACAGAAATATTAGAATATGATAATCAACCCATTAATGGCAACACAATTAACGAAATTTTAAAACAAGCTAACTTAAATAGTTTACAAGGGAAAGAAATCAATTATGAATTGACTGCTAAAATTCAATCATTTGATGATGAACATAATCTAGTTGACATTATTTTTTATATTAAAGATTTAATCCATTTAGATAACAAGGGGAAGCCAATTGTTAAAAAAGCAAGTAAAGTTTTTCAATTTTATTTACCATATTCACCTATACAAGAAAACAAATTGATCGCTGATGATTTAAAACATTATCAATTTAATTTTGTTAAAAACGTTACTTTTGCTAATTGGGGCGGTGTAATTGAAACCATTAAAACTGTGACAGATAGCAAAAATTTCCCAATTGATGTCAAGAAGAAAGAACCAATAACTGACTTAATTAGTAGTATGTCCACCATCTTCACAGTGGATAATAAACCATTAAAGGATCACAAAATATTTCAAAAATATTCATTCAAATTAAATGTTTATGGTTATGATGAAAAGACTAATGCCATTGATTTTGAAGTGATTGTGTCCATGCCTAACGACAACACAATTCATGATTCACAAAGTTCTCAAGAATATTGAAATAATGATGTTCCTTTTAAATTAACTAGAGGATATACTTTGTTTAGCAGACAAGTTATTAACTTCCCTGTTGCTAGTGAAGTTGAGATTTCTCAACTTCATGAAGCTATTGAACAAAATAACAACATGTTGAAAGTTTATAGCCAAAGCAATCTTGATGAATTAGAGAAGATTTATGGTATTAATGTAGCTTATACCGCTGAACAAGCGACAATGGCAACAACGCTAGGAATCATGGCAGGTATTTATTATGCTGCTGTACCTGTATCTTTTGGTGCTACTTTAGGAAGTGCCATTTCTTGCACAATGGCAGCAGCTGCTTGTGTTTATGGTACAGTTCTTGGTGGTAAACTTTGTCATAGTATTAATTCACAAATTGAAACAATTAAAAAAATTATTACTAATGAAGTTTATAGTATCTGACTTGGAAGTAGTCTAAATTTAGCAAAACATTTACATAATTTGGTTGATCTTAAAGGTAAGATTCCTTATATTTCATATTGTGATTTACAAGCAGAATGAATGGATGTCAAATTTGCTGCTCAAGAATTGTTCTTGAAATTCTCTGAAGCACAAAGTTATGGTTTTTTTATGTCGTTTTTTAATATCGGTGTTGATTATGTGCGTGATGTATTAAAACATGATCCAACAAAGATTATTAGCTCTTTTATTTATCGCGAAGAGGATAAAACCAGACGATTTTTAAATGGTAATTTTGAAGGTTTTCGTTACGCTATAAATCAATTTCATCAAGGTGGCCATTGAGAAGATTATCTAAAAAATGCCAGTTTCACCACACGTAATGGTGACAGAATAAATTATTTCGGATTAGAACCTAATCAAAAAAAGGCTTTTGACAATCTTTTCCGTGAAGTCATATGAGAACCAAATAAAATTTATGGTTCAATTCAAAAGTATTTAGAAGATCATACATTTGAAACAACTTTTAAAAAATATGTTGATGCTTTTATTTATGATATTCCGTTAGAAGATGTTCACTTTGATGTCATGGACATTCAAGAAATGTTTGAAACGTCTATGGCAATAGTTAATGATTTTGCACAATTCACCACATGAGGGCCTATCGCTCATGATATAGATGTTGATTTAATAGAAAATTTAAAAACCTGTTTTCACCATTTATGGCTGTGTGATATTGACACACCAAATACAGGTCATTTTTTTCCTGATACTGGACCAGGATTTCTACGCTTTCCTTTTAATAAGAAATTTTCTGAATTATGTACTAGATGACGTCCTGGAGGTTCAGAAAATTTAAAGCGGGAAGAATTTGATGCTTTATACGATGAGAGTTGAAATAGATTTGTGCAAGAATTCTTCGATATTAATCCAGTTAGACCGCAGTATTGCAGACCTATTAAAATACGGGGAGCAATTTACAAAAAGAATCAGCACCAAGAATGAGAACCAAATTTAAGAAGTGGATATGATAAAAATACTAGAACTTTTTTCATTAATGCTTCCAATGATGATGTTTTTATGGATTTTCTTGACGCTGGTTCCACAAGATCTGTGCAACCTAGCTGAGCAAAGTACGGTTCTTTTGAAGTGACTGAAAATGGGGGCGATATTGTTGGAGAAGTGCGTGGAATTAAAGGTTTCAAAGCATACCTAGCCACACATGTTTCATATTTAGAAGATTTATCACTAATCCAAGAGATGGCTATTTTTGCTTGTCCTACTCTAGAAACTATCATCGGCTTATCAGATTTAATTTTACAAGTTACTTTTAATTTATTAACATCAACATATAAACCATTTTAATTTTTAGGTAAATTAATTTTTATATAATTATTCAAACTTAATTAGGTTATCAAAGGTAACAATCTATGAAAGCACTGCTCATCAACGGTAGCCCAAGAAAAAATGGCAACACATCCCAAGCTTTAAAAATTGTTGGGGAACAATTACAAAAACATCAGATTGATGTTAAATACATTCAGTTAGGTGGAATAAATATTAAAGGGTGCCAGGCCTGTCAAACTTGTCTCAAACAACAAAATCAACAATGTATTATCCAGGACGACTTAACACAGATAATGGTAGAGTGTTTTAGCCAAAGTACCAACGCGATTATTATTGGTTCACCAACATATTTTTCCAACGTGACCTCTGAAACTAAAGCATTTATAGACCGAGTGGGATACGTTTCTAAATGTAACCATGGTCTATTAAAAAATAAAATTGGAGCCCCAATAGTAATTGACAGAAGAGCAGGTGCTAATTTTGTATATGCAGCAATTAATTTTTTCTATGGCATTAACGAAATGCCGATTGCTACTTCATCATATTGGAATAGTTGCAAAGCCCGTAAGATTAATGAACTTGTCCTAGATAAAGAAGGTATTGACACTTTACAAGTATTGGGTAATAACCTTGTTAAATTAATGCAAGCATTAAATAAATAATCGCTCATATATACTTTTTAGTGGTTAATTTTTAACCTAAATTCCAATTGCAAGTGCAACACTAAATAAACAATATTTTCTAATGTATTGCTAATATCAGAAATTACATAATCATCAATCAAAGTGTTTCTTAAACCTACATTTGGAACGTAATATTAAGAAAATATAATGATACTGTAAATTATGTTGATATTGTAAAAATGATACTGTATTATCAATAACATGGTATAGTTGTTAGGGCAATTTATGGAAGATTTTAAACAATACAAAAAACTTAAAGAACCAAACAAAAAGAAGAAAAGTGAAAACTGAGAAACCGCGATTGGTTTACAGCAAGTAGACGGATTAAAAACTAGTTCATATCTAATTGAAACTGCTAAAGAAAATATTAAAGGTAAAATATCTATTCATGATGTCATAGAACGTTTAAACAAATATTATAGAGAAAAATCAACCCAAGGAGATTCAACCAATCGTACTGAAGAAGCTGATAAAGTATCAGCAAGAATCGCAGAAATATTAGGAGAAAGAAGTTTTTCTTTCTCCCCAATTGAACTTATTACAATTCATAAAAAATTATTTGAAGATTTGTTAGATAAAAATAATTCTAAAACAAGGGCGGGAGTAATACGTGATTACAATATCTCTAAAAAGGAATGAGTATTAAGTAGTAAAAGCGTTTATTATGCTAGTGCTGACAGCATCATAAAAACATTAAATTATGACTTTGAACAAGAAAAAATGTTTAACTATAAAAGATTAAGTAAAAAACAAATAGCAGAACACATTTGTCAATTTATTTCTAATATTTGACAAATTCATCCGTTTGGTGAAGGCAATACTAGAACAATTGCTGTTTTTACTATTAAATATTTAAGAACTTTGGGTTTAGATGTAAATAATGAACTTTTTGAAAAACATAGTTGATATTTTAGGAATGCATTGGTTCGTGCCAATTATAATGATTACAAAAATAACGTCTATGCTACATTACAATATCTAAATTATTTTTTTGAAAATCTCTTACTTAACACAAAACATGAACTTAAAAATAGGCATTTAAAAATTCGTGAAAATATTAAGGCAAATCATAATAATAAAAACGGTATTAGATTTAATTTGCAACAATAATAAAATAACAGCACTAGAGCTTTCAAGAAAACTCAGCAAAGGAATCGCTACTGTCAAACGCGAATTAAAGCGATTAAAGGATGATGGCTATATTACAAGAGTAGGGAGTGATAAAGCTGGCTCTTGAAAAATATTGAAAAATGGTAATTAATTATTTTGCTCAAGCAATCAATCAATGATATTTTTAAGAATTATCCCCCTCTTTTGTTTTACCAGCTGGTAAATCCAACGAAAGAATCATTTTATCATGGTTGTCGTTAATACTTAATAGATTATTAATTTCATGTTTTTGATTGGATTCTGTAAGTTTTTTGTGTTTTGAATCCTACGCTTGTTAGTCATTTCTTTTTTATGTCAATCACTAGCATCTTTAGAGCAACTAAAAGTTGTTGATTTCTTACTAACGCTATCAACTAAAATTCAGTATTTACCGCGTAATAGCTCATGTTTGATTGTTTTACGTTCTTTTCTTAATTAAAATGCTAATTGGGAAATATTTACTAGCCATTTATATTTAATAATACCCCATCCGTATGGAGTAGAACCATAAATCGGTATACAGGTAGGTTGTTCGCCTAATATTCGTTCTAATTTATTTTTCTCTCAATCTTGGAAGTGTTTATAATATTTTTTGCTCATTTTAAGTCCTTGAATTAGTGTTTCAAATCAATTCTAAGCTCTTAAATGGGCTTTTTATATCCCATCCATAGGGGTGGGAACTTCGGGGTTTACTTGACCT
>JAISPD010000007.1 GCA_031275175.1 Mycoplasmataceae bacterium | reverse complement strand
ACTATAAGCATTACACTAAAAAACGGATATGCTTCAACTCCGCCAAATTCTTATTGAGAAAAATGTGGAATGCATGTCAGATATTGAATTAGCAGTCGTTCATATGAAATGGTTTCGCTTGATAATTTATCTTGAACAACAATTGATTATTCTTTTGTAACGTATGCGGATGAACCACCTCAAAACGGACTAGTAATAGCTTCTGGCAATGGACAAAATCTAGGTACAACATCGTTTGATTTAACAGCAATACATAATCAAGAAACAGTAACTTGACATATTAATATTGATGTTGTAAGTTTTACTACAAACAATTAAAAAACTATTTTTTACTTGAATATTAGTATATAATCATCACATGAAAAATTGATTAGTTTGTTTTCGTTTATATTAATTTCCAAAAATAATTTGTGTTTATACTCATAATAGAGTATAATATAAATGTAAAGGAAATAAAATATGGCATTAATTGTAAAAAAACAACATAATCAAGAAACTAATAAATATTATTTAGTATTCATTGACAAAACATTCAAAAGGACTAAAAACGGTAAGTATCTTATTGTTCGTCCTACTCTACTAATCCCTGTGGATTTTGCAAAAAAGAGTAAAAACGAACATGAATATTTTCATTTAGAAGAAACTCAAGTCGGCAGAAACATTGCTACAGTTGTTGAATCTTCAGCAACATCAAATAAAACTGCACCTGTTAATAAAGATTCTAATCAACAAATAGATAAACCTAAAGAAAATTCAGTAGATAACAATGATTAATAAATTTATTCTTTTGTCTAATTCATTGGGTGCATCTGGTGATGGTAGTGAATTACAAACAATTCTTTATAGTGTATTAAATACGCTACTAGGTCTTGCATTTATTGTAATCGTAATCGGCGCTATCCGTGCTGCTATTGCTTTAAGTCATGCAACTGATGAAAATGAAGGCGCACGTGCTAAAAAACGTTTAATAAATTGTATCATTGGTATTGTTGTGTGTGCGACAGCATTAACCGTTGCTAATGTCATTTTAGCTACTGCCAGTGGTTGAATTAGTGGTTAATTAAATGGTAACATTTAAGAGGTATGAGCCTCAAAAAAATTTTTATAGTGATCCGATTGATAAATATTTATATTTTAGACAACAAAAAGACAAACTAATATTGTTTATTAAACGTTGTATTAAATGGATATTCATCATCGTTTTGCCTTTATGTTTTATTAGCTTGTTTGTCTGAACATGTGTTACACATGAAAGCAATATATTTCCTCATGATCAAAGTGATGGTATGTTGGGTGGTTATGGTATTTTTACAATATTGGTTCATGCACTTCAAGACTTTTTTTGAATGTTTGTATTGCTCTTTGGCATGTTGTGCTATTGAATTGGTGAAATATTTACTAAAGTTGGTGGTAGTGATTTATTAACAGCATTAGGTAGTAATGATGGCATTAAATATTGGATTGGCATTATTACTGGTGTGGCCGTGCTCTTTTTTGTATTAATGCTTATTGTTCGTAGTGTTAAAATCGCTCATGCAAAAGATTCCGATGAAGGCCATGCCATGGCTAAATCTACTCCAGGCATTGTTTTTTGATCAATTACAACCATGGTGATTATTCCCATGATTTGATTATTTATTACATCCATTGTTGTCCAACTAATCAATGCCGTGGTGGGCGGTGGTAATATTGCTATCCAATTATTTAAGGCGAGTTGAGAGAATGGAGTGCCGCCAAATCACGATTTTAATACATGAAAAGATATCGAAAGTGTCAGTGGATCATGATTAATGGACGCAGGCGCGAATCATCAAGGCTACAGTTTTAATGTCTTTATTTGTTTAGTTGCTTGAATTGGTGGGACTATTTGTTCTGGATTTTTCGCATGATATGCTCTTAGTTTAATTATGAATTTATTGTTGTGTTACATTATTTTGTTTCCCGCGGTTGCAAAATGACCCCAAGATGAAGGTGGTAGTGCTGAGGCCATTCGCACCGAAATGGTAGGTAATTTTATCCATCTGTTTGCTTTATATTTTTTCTTTACAATTATTTCGATTGTTATTGCTGCCATTAGTGGGCTTGGCCAAGTATTAGGACTTAGTGGTTTTGGCACGGGCATTTTTCAAATGTTATTTATTTTTGTCGCTTGCTTTTCTGCATTCAAATTCACACATAAAAGTTCATCATTCTTTCAAGCTAAAAATCAAGTTAGTTACACTTCTTTTAATGAAGCTGGTGTTACTAAAGCGGGTGCTTATGGTAAAGGCAAAATTGATGATTGAAGAAAATCACGTGCTGAAACTCGCGATCTTAAAAACGAAGCTAAAGCTCATGGGTTTGAAAATCTTTCTGACTATCAAAAAGCTCAGGATTCAGCCCAATTGCGTGCTGGGGAGAAATTGAAACTTGAGCACAACACTGATGCGATTGCTAAACATTTAAAATCATCTGGTGTGGCTGATGGTGAAAAAGCCAGAATATTAGCTAAAGGTACTATGGCCAGACATGATAAGAGTGTTAGTAAATCTATCATCATGAAACAATCTGGAGCGATTAAATAACTATGACAGATAATGTTAAAGCTAAAGAAATGTTTGTTACCAAACCAACTAAAGATGTCAAAGACATTTTTGCAAAATGATTTGGTGGCATTTCTTTTGCTGAATTAGGGGTTGCAACTGGTTGATTTGTGATTACGGTTATATCTGTCTTACTTTTTTGATTTTTAATTCCTGGCAACATTTTAAAATTTTCTTTAATTGGTAGCACCATTGTTATTCTTTTAATCATTTTTATTTGGTTGATCCATACACGTGGTGATGGTAAAAAACAATGGAAACACTTGCTTGATGTCATTAATTTTTATTTTCGCAATAATTTTAAAAAATTAAATGCTCCATTAATTTATAATGCCTTAAATATTGGTAGCATTCGTCATGATGGTTTAATTGAATTTATTACTCCTTCGATTAATTTTGCTGCTAGTAATGTACTTAAAACAACTTCTGGTATTGGCTCCCATGAACATATTAATATGATGGGCTGCTTAGTTAAATTATCGGGTGTCAATATTAATTTATTAACTAATGCTGAAGCCAATACCGTGATTAACAACATGGCTAACCCGTGATTAAAATTAGGCATTAATCATAAAATTATTATTGTTGACGAGCCAATTGATGTTGGGCCAATGAATTCATATTTGCAAAGTTTAATTGCTAAATATCCTAAGAAAAATAATAATCAACTTTCAGAAGATGATTTAGTTAAAAATCAATTATTGAACTATCAAGCAATTAATAAGGATATCGCTAGATCTGAAATTGTCAACAAGGGCATTTACATATTAATCTTTTATTCTAAAGAAAAAGATTTGTCAAGTGCAATTAGTGAAATTACTAATGTTTCTAACCAGGCAAAAATAGATGTTCAAAAGATCACTAATAGAACTAAAGTGTGCAATGTTTTAAATCAATTGTATTGCTCTCGTTCATCAACTCGTTTTTTCGATGGCGAAGCTGAATTTGGCATTTGTAAAAATTTAGGCAATATCGATGTTGAAAAGGAATATCTGAATGTTAATGGGCAATTTACCAAACTTATTGAGGTGAATCAATGCCCATCTATAGTAACTGCTGGATGGTTGAAAAAAGCTACTAATTATCAAAATATTCAGACAATTATTAGTTTTGAAAAAGCAGATACAGATATTATTCAAAAAAACTTAGAACGAGCCAAACGTCGAATTAAATTGAATTGAGAAAATATCCGTAGTGAAGGTGAAATGTATAACATGCAAGAATATATTCAAGCCATGGAATCGATGATCCATGATTTTGCCAAAGGTTACAGCAAAGCTTGATATGTACATATTCTATTTGTTTTGCATGCTAAATCTGAGCAAGAGCTAAGAGACTTAACATTGCAGTTTACTAAAGAGTTAAAATCGGTTGATCGTTTTAAATTTGAATTATTAAATTATCATCAATATGATGTTTTTAATAATATTTTTAGTTTCAAATGAAATCAAAAACGAAAAATATTAACCTATTGTGAAATGTCTAACGATAGCATTGGCGCTATGTACCCGTTCGCATCAAATGCATTGCAAGATCCACAAGGCGTCTTTTTAGGGTATGAATCTTATTCTGGTGAACCATTTTATTTTGATTTAAAAATTAAACAAGATTATCGTAACTCAAACGTTTGCTTAGTTTGTGCTAAAACTGGTGGCGGTAAAACATACACAGTTTCTAAAATATGCAATTGGTTTAAAGTGATTGGTGAAAAAAGTGGTATGAAACAATATATTGTTGATCCTCTTGGCGATTATTCTGGGTTTCTAGTAAATTACAACAATGTCGCTCGTATCGATATGACTGATGCTAAGAATGGATTAATTAATCCATTACAAATTTTAGACGAAGAAAAAGATTTAACTACTCACGCGAGTGAATTTGTTGTATTTTTGAGTATGATCGCCAAAAAGACTTTTTCGGCCAAAATCGAACGTTTAATCATTGAGTCGCTGTTAGAGTTGTATAGCAAGTTTAAAATTACCGATACAAGCAAGCAAATCGTGGATGAAAATAAAGAGATTCATCGTGTGTTTGAATATAGTAGGTTTAAATCTAATCAATGGCCAACTACTAATGATTTCTATCAATTTCTTTTTAAAAAGTATCGTTCTTGTCCAGGTGGCAGTGAGGAAAATGATTTGATTAATATTATGTGAAAATTATCTAAAGACGGACAGTATGGCAAAGTGTGGAATGGTTACACAACATTAAATCCAGATCGTGTTAATATTAATATTTTGGATACCCATAAATTAGACCCCGATCGTGATCCGATTTTATTTAAATGTCAAATGTATTTAATTTCTTCTTTTCTGCGTGGCGAAGCATTAAAGAATCGTGATCGAAACATTGGCGTTACTAATCCTGACGATTTTAAATGAATAAATATTGTCATTGATGAAGCTCATCGCTGGGTTAAAAATAATCCGATTGCTTTAAAAACATTAGAATTGTTGGCTCGCGAAATCAGGCATCATAAAGGTGTATTAGTGTTATCCACACAAAATATTGGCGATTTTGCTGGTGAACCCGAGGCGGTGCTAAAACAAGCTTTGTATCACATCATTCTAAATATGACGCCCGCAGATGTTTCTAGTTACGATGTTTTATTGAAAGAGTCAGGCGGCCTAACACAAAATGAAAAAGATTATATTTTGAATGCTGGCGTTGGTGAATCTTTAATATCTATCGGTGTAAGGTATCGTTGTTACGTAACTATTAAATCTAATTCAATCGAGGAGTATATGTGATCCCATGGTGCTAAATAATAATAGAAAAGATAACTGAGCTGTTGTTACCGTCAATCTACCCGCTGCAACTAGGGAACGGTTTTTAAAATATACACAACAAAATAACATTGAGTATTATGATTGCATTCGGAGTTTCATTGATGAAATCATTAATCCTGAGCATGCTAAAAAGTATAAAAAAGTTTTAAAAAACGCTTTACCAACAAAGAAAATTAGGAATGTGTACTTACATATTTATGTCAATAAGTCTACTAAAACATTGCTTAATGAAATTTGTGCCAAACATCATGTTACTAAAAGCAAATTAGTCGCCGAATATGTTAAATATTTTGTGCGCACCTACAAACGAAATATGCGTCATGAGTAAAGCAATTATTATTACATCGGTTTTAGTTGTGTGCATTGCTATTGCTTGCTGCGTTTATGGTTTTATAACATATCAAAAGCGCTTACGAAATCGTTTTATCCATAAAAAAGATCTTCCCGACACTTTTTCTGATGAATTTCCGTGATCGTGGTACCAATCTCTCATTCAAAACACAACTGAACTAACTTTTGCTGAATTTAGGCAATGTATCAATCAATACAAAAACATTAAAGTTTGCTATATTATTGAAAACAAAACTAAAGTAGATAAAATTTATGTTGGTCAAAGTATCAATTTAGGATGACGCGTCCCTCAGCATTTTTATGATGTTGAAAAAGGTAATTACAAAATTCGCCAAGATTTTAATGCTAACAATGTTTTTACTGTCCGTTTAATTAAATGAAATCAAACCATGCCAGATATTAACGTCCTAGAAGCTGGTCTTATTCGCTATTTTAAATCAGATAGCTTTTATGGATACAACCGGTCTTTAGGGCGTAATACTACTAACAGCGAAGTGATCAAAACCAGAAAATAATATTTATACCCTTTTTTTGGTATAATATTGTTGCGAGAAAATTAGTGCAATTTGATGATCATACATAGTATGGCATCTTTTTTAATTAGTTCTAGGAATGGCTAGCAATTTTGTTTAGCTAAAACTAGACAAAAATGTTCTTGCCTTAATTTCAATTTAAGGAGGCAATATGCAAATAATTGAAAAAATATAAAGCCAATCTATGTCAAAAAAGGCAGCAAGTGATAGTTCTTTGAAAAGTGAGTCTGAGTTGATAACGTTTAAACAATGTGATCGAATCGTTGATATATCTACGCAACATAAATGGTTGAAGGATAAATATCCTGGTTTAATCACTGTCATGGTTGGAGTCGTCGCTGAAACTGAAAAAGCGATTTTATTACGCAGCTTCTTCCACGAATGCAGTTTTACCAAGGAACGCTTTGAATTGGAGCGAGATTTTGGATGCATTGTCGAGGCTTGGATTCCTAAATCACTAATCACGATTTGGGAACACAAGAAGTAGTTATGGTAGCAAGTAATCGCATCGCCCAATTGGTTGAATCAATTAGTAATGAGTTTATCAAAAACAAATGAACATTGAACGATCTAATTCTATTCATGGCAGCAGCGGACATTAAAGATAAAGATGTGCGGAAATATATTATTTCTGCTGTCACTTTAAAAACCGCAATGCTTGAATTGATTGAGGAGAGTAAATAGTATGGAGTATAATACTATGCGTATGAAAAAAGTGGTTCGTAAAGTTAAATTCGCTAGTTTCAATCTTAATAAAGATCGAACTGGTTCGTTTGATGAAGTTAAATCTGTAAAGGTTTCAACTGACCACGAATTATTGCTCCAAATTGTTGATGCTGTTAAAGGCATCAACACTCGCTTGGATAGGGTTGAGGACGTACTCAAACGTAACAACTTGAAATAACTCACTTTTTTAAAAGAGCAACACTTAAAGAACTGACCTTGTAGGTTGGTTCTTTTGCTTTTAAAATCATTATTGAATTCAATTCTTATTTAATGGGTACAGTTTAAAGCTTGAATTGATTGAGGAGGGTAAATAGTATGGAGTATAATTATGAGCATGAAGCAAGTAAAAATTACTAAATACAATAAAGACCCAAAGCGTGTCGGCGACGAGATCGTTGTTGAAATTCAACCGTCTAAGGGACCAAAAGCTCCAGCTTGGTTTGTTAATTGGAATAAAACTCAATTTGAACCATTAAAGAATACGGTTGAAACACTCAAGTTTCGTTTAGATAAACTTGAAAAGAATGATCAAATTATTTTTGACATTCTCAAAAGAAACAATCTAAAATAACTCACTTTTTTAAAAGAGCAACACTTAAAGAACTGACCTTGTAGGTTGGTTCTTTTGCTTTTAAAATCATTATGAAATTCGATTCTTATTTAATGGTTTATATGGAATCATTAATGATTCAATAAATAGAATCGATTAAAGAAATAATATTTATACTCTTTTTTTAGTATAATATTGTTGCGAGAAAATTAGTGCAATTTGATGATCATACATAGTATGGCATCTTTTTTAATTAGTTCTAGGAATAGCTAGTAATTTTGTTTAGCTAAAACTAGACAAAAATGTTCTTGCCTTAATTTCAATTTAAGGAGGCAATATGCAAATAATTGAAAAAATAGAAAACCAATCTATGTCAAAAATGGCAGCAAGTGATAGTTCTTTGAAAGGTGAATATGACAAGTTAGGTTATATCTGTATATAGTATGAACTTCATAGCCATCATTGGTGTCACTGGCAAAATTGAAACGATTAAAAGTCAAGATTATTGTGCAGTGACCGTTAAGGTTGAAAAGCCTTTTGTCGAAAGCAACGAAGAGGACTGATACGACATCGTTAAGATTAAAATAGATAAGCAATTATTTAAGAATGAATTAAACTTAATGTCTACTGGTTCTATCATCGGTGTTAAAGGGCGCATTAAAAATGAGTCCAATAACATGCAACTAGTCGCTGAAAGAGTTCAGGTGTTTTAGAATGGCAAAGCAATACAAAATTGTTAAGGCAACTAATCCAGAACTTGTAGGGGTCATTTTTGAGTATGCTATACTTAATGACATGAATCCTCCAAAGTGATTTCAAGAATTTGAGAAGCGTAACAACTCACGTTTTGATAAGATTGAAACCAGACTCGATAAAATCGAAAATCGACTAGATAGGGTTGAAGACGTACTCAAACGCAACAACTTGAAATAACTCACTTTTTTAAAAGAGCAACACTTAAAGAACTGACCTTGTAGGTTGGTTCTTTTGCTTTTAAAATCATTATGAAATGCAATAATTATTTCAAAAACTGAAATGATTGCGGTGGGTGTGTGATGCCATAATATTTTAATTTTCGTGGCGCATTAAATTTGGTAATTTTATTCAATTTATAAGCATATGCCATTTTTTTACCAGAAAAATATTTAAAAAAATCTTTTTGTTGAATTCCTGATTTCTCATTTGTCATTTTTCAAATTTTATTAGGTGTTCCACAAATTATATGCTCAATTGAAGCTTCAGCCACTATTTTCATCGTCGGCGAAGTGCAGTAAATCAACATAGTGTTAATATTCGTTTTTGGTCTTTTTGTCCTATATTCGTATTTTTTGTCCCCTGATAAAATTTTTTCAACAAATTTTGGTTTAATTGAGATTAATATTTTTTTATTTTTCATAAATGATTTGATTAATATTTACTTTTCCTAATTTTAAAATTTCTATAAATTGGTTTAAATCGTATTTAAATAAATATGGATAATCCTCTCACCATAAATTATTTGTTACTAATGTATCCCAATTAACATTATTCCCCGCACCAAAATAACCATTGTATATTAATTCAATCAAAATAATATTTTTTTGACTTTTAAATATTTCTTCTAGCTCTTCTTTTGGATAAACAGTTTTATTCCCAACAATATTAAGAAAGTCTTTGAAAGTTTTTAAAATTTTTCAATTAATTTTAATTTGAATGATTTTTGAGATAGTACAAAAAGAAGTAATAACCGATTTATATTTTTTAGGTGGAATATTGGATTTCCTATAAATAAATGCCTGATCTCCTTTGTGGAAATCTAAAGTTGATGATGGTGTGGCAATGTAAATTTTAGTGATACCGTTACCAGCCGTGATACTTTCAACATCATATTTGTTATTAGCTAATTCTGAATATGGAAACAATTGATCATGATATTCTTGTTCTATTGGTATTAACCTGCAATTTTGAAAAACTGACTTACCAATGAACGGGAATGACTTATAGGCTTCAGAAAAATCTATTTTCTTTTTAGTTTTTAAATAAATTCTCTCTCCTCGCGAATTAACCCCAACGTTTAGAAAACCAAATCGTTCTAATAAATTAATCAATTCATTATGTTTTTCAAACACAGTAGTATAAATTTCAATTGAATCGTCTTTTTGCCACTTCCATAGCGCTATCCCCAGCATACCTTCACCTAATCTCAAATTACGGATTGTATTATCTATTTTAAATGTACCAATTTTTATTCTGTTCCCTATTGGTAAATTAGAATTCGTTAGAGGAATTGTCTCGTTTTCACTCTTCAAATAAAGGAATGCAATTATTTTAGATTCATCATTATATAAAACAAATGCGTTTTCATGCGCTAGGGATTTTTTGCTAAATCAATTATTAAACTCTTGATAATCATTACGAAGAGAGTCAAAAAATGAATCATTTAAATTAATCTGCGAAAATGATTTATAGAGGAATTTAATCATTTTTTTTACCGCTAGTTATTTCATTGACTCAAGATTGAAGAAGGCTGTATGGTCTGACATTTAAATTGGATGCGATTTTTTTAAATGCATCTGCTTTGCTTTTATGAATTCTGCATGAAATAGTACAAAATTTTTCTGCTTTTTTACTTGACTTAATCATTTTTCATTTTTTTAGCAATATTTTTAATTCTTTAGTATTCATAGACTCACATCATTATAGCAGATAAAAAAATATCTGCTATAATGATATTTTGCTGATCCTTGAAAAAAGTATTTAAAAATTTATTTTTATTCAATAATTAGTAGTTGTGAAAAATAAAATTAGTAAAAAAAATATTGAAATCATTGATCTCTTTTGTGGTACGGGTGGTCTGACGTGCGGACTAAAAAAAGCTGGTTTGAATGTGGTTGCTGGGATTGACAATAATAAAACATGCGAGTTAGCATATAGGAATAACAATAAAACTAAATTTATTTTGCAAGATATTAGAAAAATAACACCAAAGGATATTAATGAAATTTATAGCAAAAATGCATTTAAAATTCTCGTTGGGTGCGCTCCATGTCAGCCATTTTCGTTACTAAGAACTAAAATGCGCGATAAAAATGTACAGGATGAAAAATACAATCTTTTATTAGAATTTGGAAGATTAATTAAAGAAGTTAAACCTGATATCATCTCAATGGAGAATGTGCCTCAAATTAAAAATACAATAATTTTTGAAAAATTTTTAAAAATTTTAAATGATTGCGGTTATAACGAAATTGTGTATAAAATCGTTTATTGTCCTAATTATGGTATTCCTCAAAAAAGAAAACGTTTAGTATTATTGTCTTCTTTACACGGTAAAATTAATTTGATTGAGCCAATAAATGTTGACAAAATGCCAACAGTTAAAAAATTTATATTTAATTTACCTTCAATCAAGGCCGGAGAACAATCATTATTGGATTCTTTACATTGATCTGCAAATTTGACTGAGTTAAATTTAAAAAGAATTAAAATTTCAAAACCAGGTGGTACGTGACGAGATTGACCAAAAAATTTGAGATGTCAATGTCACAAGAAAAATAGCGGTCAATCATTTACTTCTCCGTATTCTAGAATGGAATGAAACAAAATAGGACCAACCATTACAACTGAATTTTTTTCTTACGGTACTGGAAGATTTGGTCACCCCGAACAAAATAGAGCAATATCTCTTAGGGAAGGTGCCTTGCTTCAAACTTTTCCATCAAATTATCAATTTATTTTCAAAGAAAATAAAAATAGTTTCAATGATATAGCAAGACAAATCGGTAATGCTGTTCCTCCGAGACTTGGAAAAATTATTGGAATGAGTATAATTAAACATTTGCAAGATCAAAATGTCATTTAATTTTAGAATATCTTTAAGTGTATTAAACAGTTTGGGCAGAGATTTATATAGAAATTTTATAACAATATTGGGCGAAGCAATTTCCAATTCGTGAGATGCCGATGCCAAAAATGTATGGATTTTAATTGATCGTGAAAACAGTAATATGTCCATAATAGATGATGGATACGGGATGGATGAAGTTTCATTTCAAAATCAATTTTTAAAAGTTGGTTATTCAAAGAGAAAATTAGGTAATAGCAGTCCAAATGGTAGACCATATATAGGTAGAAAAGGAATAGGTAAGTTAGCACTGTTATCATGCTCAAAAAAGTTACATATAGCTTCTAAAGTAATTAATGGAAAAGTAATAGGTGGAGTAATTGATAATTCTGAACTAGATAAAGCAATTACTGATGACATTGAACCACAAAAATATAGCTTGAATGAAATAAATCCCAAAATATCTGCAAAATTAAATAAGCAAAGGAGTGGAACGTTACTTTTATTTGAGCAACTGAACCCTTCCATTAATAACACAGTAGAAAAAATTAAAAAAATGATTGCACTGAGTTTTAAGTTTATTCTATTTGACAAGTCTTTCAATATCTATGTTAATGGAGATAAAATAACTTTAGATGAAATTGATGAATTAATTGATAACACGCAATTTATATGAACAGTAAACGGAAATAAAGATATTTTCTCACAGAAAATTATTAAACATATAGGCAAACGTTCAACTTATAGATGTTTAAATATAAAAAATAAATTGAAAATTACTGGTTTTATTGCTTCGGTTATTCTCCCAAGACATCTGAAAATAACCGGGTTAGATGAACGAGCATCCATTGATATTTTTTCAAATGGGAGATTGAGAGAAAAAGACATTTTACGTCGAATTCAATCGTCTAGGGTCGTCCCCCAATACTTGTATGGTCAAATAGATTTAAATGAATTGGAATCCGAAAAAGAAAGTTTTACAACAAATAGAGAGTCTATTAAGGCAGATTCAGAAAAGTTTCAGCAATTTTTGACAGAATTTCAAAAAATAATTAATGATGTCGTTTTTCCAAAATGAGATAAATGACGTAACGAAATAGGTGAAGATGGTGATTTAGAAAATGAAAAAATGTCAAAAGCAGATATAAAAGCGGCTTCTTTATTTAATGAAATAACTAATGATCTTAAGAAAAACTATGGAACGACAAAAGCAAGCAAAACAATGATAGATGAGATAGTTAAAAAAATCAGATCTGATGGTATATTTAATAGCAAAAATTATGTAGGATGTTTTCTTGCCGAAAATTTATTGAGAACTTTTATTAGGCATAAAAACATTAAACTTAGCGAAGAAAGTCAAAATACAGCTCTGGAGTACAAAAAGAAAGAAGAAAAAAATAAACTAAATGCTGGTATAGCATTTGATGTAAGAAAAAATAGTCAAGATTTGTCGTATTATTTAAGCTTTCATGACTTAGTCTCAAACATTGATAAATCTTTAAATGTAAACTTGTCAAGAGATATAAATATATATAAAATATTGCGAGATGCCATTGCGCACACAGCCATATTGACAAAACCTGCAAAAAATCAATTGTCGGTTTGCATCTCAAATATCAATTCTAAAATTGATCGCATTTTAAGTAATAAACAAAAATAAGACATTGTAGAATACGCCTTGTATTTATCCCAAATTATGTTTCTTTTTATATTCATTAATCGCCTCTATTTCTTTTAATGTTTGCTCGTAATTTTTTTGAATAGGTATTAAATGATCACGTCTTATTATCTTAATTTTACCATCTACCATATCAAAACAATCATAAAAAGAACCAATTTTGTTGTAGTCATATTGGTTTTCGTAATGATATTTTAGAACGTGATATCTACCAAATGTCTTACCCTCAATTTTATTACGTGGACGCCCTTTTGAATTCATGCTAAGATTATACTTGTTGATAAGTATTTTTGCTTAATTTATTAAAATATGTATAATGATTGTTATGAAGGATGTGAAACTAAAAACTTCGAATCTCATCGTCTCCGCCAAAGAACGAAAGTTAGCCACAAGTATAATTATTTTTTAATTTTGTTTGTCAACTCTAATAAAGTTATCTAAAATAAACTCATTTGGTTATCTTCATCCAAATCATCTGTTACACCCATTAAATTAAAGCTATTCATTAAAGTTTTGGTGATTTTTGTACGTTTCAATAAATCTGCTTTTGAAGTAAACGGATGTTGATTCCTTGCATCTACGATAGATTGAGCAACTTGTTCTCCCATACCATCTAGTACTTTAAAAGGCGGGATGAGTGTATTACCATCAATGATGTAATTAAAAGCATCAGATTTGGTCAAACTGATTTTAGAAAAACTATAACCACGGGCATACATTTCTAATGCTAATTCATATATAGGAATCAAATCTTCTTCTTTAGCCTTAACTGTACTTTTGGTTTTAAAATCAGCAAGTCTTGTTTTGATGTCATACAATTTACTGCGAATTGCATCCGGACCTTTTAAAATAGTTGGTAAATCACTTACCGCTGGACGTACAGTAAAATAGACTGCATAGAACGCTAATGGATAATGGATTTTAAATCATGCAATTCTTCAGGACATCATTACATAGGCCGTTGCGTGAGCTTTGGGAAACAAATATTTAATTTTGTTACATGAATTTATATATCATTCACTAACACCTTTTTCGCGCATCAATGTCATTCATTCAGAAGTTAACCCTTTTCCTTTACGAACTGATTCCATAATTTTGAAAGCAGCTTCATTGCTAATACCTTTATGAATTAAATAATTCATAATATCATCTCGACAAGTAATAACTTCAGATAATTTCATTCCTTGTTTATGAATCAATTGCTCTGCGTTATTTTTTCAAACATCAGTTCCGTGTGCTAAACCACAGACACGGACTAAATCAGCAAAAGATTTAGGTTGAGCTATTAATAGCATATTTCTTACAAATTGTGTACCAAATTCTGGCAATCCTAATGATCCGATTTTTTCATCAAACAATGACTGATCATTTATTTTTAATGACTCAATTGAATAATAAAGTTTCATGACATCATCATCATGGAAAATAATATTTTTGATTTTTATGCCAGTAATATCTTCTAACATCTTTAAAGATGTGGGATCTTCATGCCCAAGGATGTCAAATTTCAATAAATTGTCATGAATTTTTTTATAGTCAAAATGGGTGGTATATCAATCTGTGTCACGATTATCCGCAGGATAATTGTATGGCGTAAAATCTAAGATATCATATTCTTTGGGAACGATAATAATTCCTCCTGGGTGTTGGCCTGTTGTACGCTTGACATCGGTACATTTTGAAGCAATTCATTCAATCAAAGAATTTTTAGGTTGTTGTGATGGATTAGTTAATTCAAAATAATTGCGAACTCATCCAAATGCCGTTTTTTCAGCAACAGTTGAAATTGTTCCGGCTCTAAAAGTTTGAGATTGACCAAATAATTTACGAATAAAAGCATGAGCTTTTGTTTGATATTCACCAGGAAAATTCAAATCTATATCAGGAACTTTAGGTTCGCCGGGAAAACCTAAGAATGTTTCAAAAGGAATACTATGCCCATCACCATACATTGTTGTTCCACAATTTGTACATTTCTTAGCAGGAAGATCAAAACCATCAGCATGATTGGAAATGTTGAAATCAATTTGTTTACAATTTGGGCAATAATAATGTGGCCTTAATGGATTTACTTCAGAAATATTTAATAAATATGCAACAATGGAAGAACCAACTGAACCTCGCGAACCGACAATATAACCATCGTCATTAGTTTGTTTTACTAGTAAATAACAGCATCAATAAATAATTGCATAATCATTGTCAATAATCATTTTTAATTCATGTTCTATGCGATCAATGATGGGTTGAGGAATATTGTTTGTGTATATTTGATTGGCACGTTCATATACCAAATTTTTTAATTTAGTAGCTACATCACCTAATTTTGGTCGATATGAACCAGCCTTAATGGGTTTGATTTCATTATCAACTTGTTTGATAAATGTATGTGTATTACTAATAACTAATTCGTGGACTAGTGGTTCATCTTTCAAAAAAATAAATTCTTGTAACATTTCTTTAGTGGTACGTAAATGTAAATCTGGCATTACATCATTGTTATCACCATAACGATATAAACGATGACTGCCGCCTCCTAATTGCTTTGTGTGAATGTAAACATTGTGTGCAATTTTATCTGCCGGATCCAAATAATAAGCATCGCTGACAGCAATTACTAGTTTATTTACATCATTAGCAGTTGTAATAATTTTACGAATTGTTTTTTTAACATTTTGTTCCGATATTTCACCACGATTAATTAAATGCGCTACGTTAACTGGTGGACTTATAAATATGTAGTCATAAAAAGTCATTGCTAATATTAATTGTTCATCAGTACCATTAATGGCTATATCTCAAATATCACCGTCAGTTGGATGATTAGCAACAATTAAATTTTTACGATTGTTCTTAATTTCGTCAATGTAAACTCTGGGATGACGATGTAAATTAGTTGTGTGTGATGTAGAAACCAATTTGTATATATCTTTAATTCCGTTTTGATTACGCGCATAAATTTCAGCAAAATAACCAAATTGATTATGATGCAATGCATTATTTTGCAGTTTCAAATTAATGTCTTCAATATTTTTAATATTCTGTGCATTTAAGCGGTTTAAAAATACCAATCATATTTCATATAAGATTTTTGTGTCAAAATTAGCACGGTGTGCAATAGATTCATCATAGTTAAGTTTCAAATCTCTTGCTAGAACACCAAGATTATGTCTGGTGAGATGAGTATTAATAGCATATGAAAGTTGTAAGGTGTCAATGACCGTGTTTCTTACAGGCGGCATATCGTTCTGTAATAGTTTTTTATTAATAAAGCGAAGGTCAAAATTAATGGCATTGTGGGCAATAAGGATAGCATCACCAAAAAAATTTACAATTTTTTTGAGTGTTTCCTTGATGCAGGGTTGATTTTTTAACATTTCGTTGGTAATGTGAGTTTTTTGTTGTAGTTTAAAAGATAAAGGTTTGTTAATACTCACGAATCAATCTACTTCATCAATAATCATTCCATTTTTGACTTTGATGGCACCAAATTCTGTAATTTCGTCAAACTCATTATTTAAACCAGTAGTTTCTACGTCAAAAATTACATATTCAGCATTATTTAAATCTTGATGTTGTGGATGGACAACAATTTCAACGTTGCGACTAATTACATTGCACTCTAAACCATAAGCGACTTTTTGTTTAAATTTATTGGCAGCAAGCATAACTGCTGGATATGCATGTACATTGAAACGATCAATAACTCCAACGCCATTCCAATTGTATTTTTTAGTACGTTTGATTAATTTTTCTGGTTCTATTAGCCCATCAAACATTGACATATTTGTATGCGCCATTAATTCAATTCTGGTGGTAGGTTCAAGATCTTCCCTTGCAAATTGTTTGGGTCTTTCAACTTTAATAATGCAATTCGATAAACCTTGCACTTCGTTGTTAGTATATTTATTCATATCCACACGAATGTGAGCTTTAACTCAATCACCTTTTTTAAAAGACTTTAAGTAAAATGTTGGTAAATTAACATCAGCTGCATATGAATTAAGTGATTTTTTAACTCCTGCAAATAGCGTAATTGCAATGGAATCTTCGTAATCACTAATATAAAAAACAAATTTTTGGGTTCCGTTTCGCAATGGATCAACGGTAATTTTAAAAATTTCACCCGAAACATTCACATATTGGTTTTCGCCTGTGTAAACAATGTCTACTAATTTAACATTAGGTTCTTTGCATTTGTTATTAAATATTTTTTGATTATGAATTTGCACTCGCTTTAGTTCAATTTCATCTAGATTAGTTTTTAGCGGTGTCAATATTTGTTCTTCTCTAGTTTTTCTAAATGCTTCTACTTCTTTATAATCATCATTAAATTGATAATCAAACTTTGATATAAAAATTTTGTTGACATCAAAAAAGTTTAAAAGTTCTGGTTCAATAGTATGGAATTCTTTAAATTCAGACTTACTATCGTAAGTAATGACTACCAATCCCGAATCAGAAATGGTTAAAGATTGACGTTTAATGAGATTAATAATTAAAACATTGTGAATATTATTTAGTTCTAGAAAAAATAAAATGTATGCTGATAATTGTTCTGGTTCAATTGGTACAGGATTACCAACAAATTCAACATCAACGAACTCTTTCTTTCCACTTATATTTCTATATAGAACAGAAAATATTTCAATCGGAATTACCTGTTTTAATTTAATTTTTAAACAAACCTTTTCAGGATCATTTAATTTTTTAGTTGGTAAATAAATGTCAAAGGTTACATATTTACATAATTCATTGAATTGTTCTAATTCTAATAAATCTAGTCTTGAAAAAAATAATCTGAACTTATCCATAAAGTTAGTTGATTATATTAGGAATGAGTATTTTACAAAATAACTATTTTGTACTATTTAAATATGTTTGTTGTATTCAAACTCTAACCATTTTATCAAGTGCGAAAATTTGTTTAATACTAGTGATTTTTTTGATAGGGAATTTATTAATAGCTAATTGAATCATTTTTGTAATTTCATCGAAACCTATTAGTTCTTTAACAAATAATTGAATTGATACTTCATTAGCCGCATTGATAATAATGGGAAGTGAAGAATAAGGATTATTTAATATTTGATATGCTCATTTGATTGGTAATCAACGCTTAGCATCAATGGGTTTCATTAAATAATTGTTATTTAATGGAACTACGTATTTAATTTTTGCTTTAAAACCTTGCAAAGCTAAACGAATCGATATCTGCATATCTGGTTTGCTAACAAACATTCATTTGGCGTTTTGATATTCAACAACGGCATGAACTAATGATTGGGGATGGTATAATGGCTCAATATTTTTTGTTTTAAAATATCAAAAGGCCTCCACCATTTCGAAACATTTATTAATCAAAGTTGCTGAATCAATGGAAATTTTCGTTCCCATTTTTCAAGTAGGATGATTAATTGCTTGTTTTAAAGAAATGTGCGTTAATTCATTCTTAGATAAGTTATAAAAAGGGCCACCGCTAGCAGTTATGTATAACTTCTTAAATGATTTACCTTTTTGGGAAATAATTTGGTAAATAGCTGTATGTTCGCTATCAATTGGGAAAATATTAACTTGTTTTTGCTTTGCTAACTTCATAACGAATTGACCAGCAACGACCAAAGATTCTTTATTGGCCAAGCAAAGCGTTTTTTTATTTCTGATTGTTGCAAGAGTAGCTTTTAAACCCACAAATCCTACAATGGCATTAACCACGATATCAGGATTTGATAATTTGATTAGTTGGTTATAACTTTTGACATTTGATTGTACTTTATTAATGGGTGAATAAACGTATTTTGCTTCAATTTTTTGAGCTAATTTGTCGTTAGCATAATAACTAATACCCACAAGTTGATAATTTAATTTTTTAATCAACGAGATTACTTGCTGACCAATGTTACCTGTCGCACCTAAAACCAATACTTTCATTAATACCAAGCCGGGAAAATGAGGATAAATCACTTAAAATCTGGTTCGTTGTTAGCAGCGTGATAAAGTGAAACGAAACAAGAAATTGAGAAAGTTGCAATTCCAAAAATAAATATTACTGTCAAAAGTGAATCCATTCTATCTAGGTATCCACCATGCCCTGGTAATAAGTTACCAAAATCTTTAATTTTATTTTTTCGCTTAAAAGTGCTAAACAATAAGTCGCCCAAAATGACAAAAAATTCTAAAATGATGATTACAATCTGACACGCGACTCATCATTGTCATTTATTGTGTCATAGGTTAAAATGTACAAAAAATTGTGCCCCAAAAAAATTATAAAAGACATCTTTGCTATCAAAAGTGTTATTCAAAAATATGCCAATAAAAAACATAATAACCATGGTTATTAGCAACGAAGTGAACGAACCAATGATGGCTCCTTCTCATGTTTTTTTTGGGGAAACTATTGGTGCTAGTTTATGTTTGCCAAATAATAAACCGCTAAAGTATTGCATGATATCAGAACTACAAATGACGAATACTAAAATAATGATGGTGGTTCAATATCTAACGATACAAATGTAATATAGACATGCCAATGCAACGCAAATTCCTACAATGGCTAAGGGGAAAACCACGACATTAAATTTATTAGATTTCTCACCATTTTTAGCTAATTTAATATAAAAAATGTAAGAAATTGTTGCAATTAAAATACCACTCGCCATAAACGTTAAAAATCATATCCAAAGGTTTTTTGGATCTTGACTAAAATAATTAGGAATTAATCAAAGGAATGTAGGAACCAATTGGATTAATAACATTGATAATGTTAAAAGAAACAATTGTTTTTTATTTGCTGAGCCGATAAAACAATTAATTAGTTCTTTAGCAATGAAAATTGTCATTCAGGCTAACCCAAGAATGAAAATGGTTGCAAAAATAAAAGATAAATTACTATGGATGTAATCACCTTGTGCTTGAATGGCAATATAACTTGATCATCCATTTTTTGATTTATCTGTCAATGTCACACAATAAAGAAGTACTAATCCATAAATTATCATAAGAATAGCAGTGCGTACCCTAACGCACATGGAATTTTTTAATTCTTTATTAAGCTTATTAATTTTCACTAATTGTTCCAAACCTTCGTTGTCGGCTAGCATATTCTGATAAGTTTTTTAAGAATTTTTTTTCATTGTATGCAGGTCAATATGTGGATTCAAAGATAATTTCAGCATATGCCAATTGAAAAAGCATAAAATTACTAATACGTTTTTCATTACCAGTACGAATTAATAAATCTACGTTAGGTAAATTTTTAGTTAACAGTAGTTTAGCAAAATCATTTGATTCGCCATGTTTAAATCTAACTGCTGCTTGAGTAATATCTTGCATACCTCCATAATTAAAACATAGATTTAAAATTAATTTTTTATTTTTTTCGGTTGTAGCTTGCAAGAACATTATTTTTTTTAATAAAGTCTTAGGTAAATTGGTTGTAAAACCAGTTCAACGGAATTGCACGCCGTTTTTATTGAGCGTAGATATTGTTCGTTGATTTAGTTTACTTGCAATTAATTTCATTAAAAAATTAATTTCAGTTTTCGGACGATTTCAGTTTTCACAGCTAAAAGCAAAAAGCGATAGTACTTTAATTTTTTGTGAAATAGCTGTCTTGATAATTGGTTGAATTATTTCTACACCTTGTTTGTGACCGATAATTCTTGGTTTTGCTTGTTGTTTAGCTCAACGCCCATTACCATCCATGATGATTGCTACATGATTTGGTCGATTATTTAACATATGCAATTATAGTCGCATTAACTCTTCTTCTTTTTTGAGATAAATACTTTCTAATTTTCCGTTGTAAATTTTGGTAAGTTTATTTAACTCTTCTTCAAAATAACGAATGAGATCTTCGCTTACAATATTCTTAATTTTTTTGTATTGATCTTGAACATTTTTTCTTACATTACGTAATTTATTTTTCGCGACTTCTAAAATTTCTTTAGCTTTCTTAACGTTTTCTCGACGATTTTCCTCAGTTTGAGTTGGAAAAATCAAACGAATACTATCTGGATTAATTTGTGGATTAATGTTTAATACACTAGCTGTTATTGCTTTGGCAATGTCATGAATTTGCGAACGATCATACGGTTTGATAAGAATTTGACGTGCATCAACTATTTGCAAGTTAGCAATTTGATTTAAATTCATCGTTTCGCCATATACTTCAACTTTGACAACATCTAATACATTTAAACTAACACGCCCACTTCGAATACGTGAATATTCGTCATTAAGCCAGTTAATGATATCGTTAGTCACTGATTCAAAATCATTTTTTAAGTCATTTCATTCCATGTATTTTACCTACTTTCTGTCTTTGATACGATTGTAATGGGAGTCTTACGCTCAATTGCATCAACAATCGCATTTTTTCTATCAATGTTGAAGACAATAATATCAATATTATTTTGCTGACATAATTTTAGTGCACTAAGATCCATAACTTTTAATTTCTTTGAAATTGCATCTTTAAATGATAGAAATTCAAAGCGGATAGCATTCTTATTTTTTTTCGGATCATCAGAGTAAACTCCATCTACACCATCCTTACCCATCAAAATGAATTTTGCATGTAATTCAATTGCATTTTTAGCTGAACCTGTATCTGTACTAAAAAACGGCTTACCAGTGCCTCCAGCTAAAATAACTACTTTATGTTGGCTTAAAGCTCGATTCACGCTTTCTTTTTGATAATTTTTAGCAACTTTGGGGCATGGTAATAATGAATATATATCTACAGCAACACTTTGACGAACTAACGCTTCTTTTAAAGCAATTGAGTTGATGATGGTGGCAATCATTCCCATATAATGTGCTTGTTCTGCACGATATAAATTAGTATCGCTTGCACCACCTCTTCAGATATTTCCTCCACCAATTACAATACCGATATCATATTTACGATGAATCTGTTTTATTTGTCTAGTTAGATCTTTTAATTTTTCTGATGATAAAATTTGGTCAGCAGAATTATTTTTTAATGCAGCTCCAGATATTTTTAAAATAAGACGAGTTTTAATCATTAGTTAAGTTTCATTTGAGCCGCTACTTCAGCAGCAAAGTCATCCACTTTTTTTTCAATTCCTTCACCAACTTCATAACGGATGTATTTGCTAATGGAAGAATTTTTTGATTTTAAGAATTCATCGATGGTTTGCGAAGGATCTTTAAAAAATTGTTGATTTAATAAACAAACTTCTGCCAACATTTTTTTAACACGTCCTTTCACAATCATTTCAGCTTTGTCCG
This sequence comes from Mycoplasmataceae bacterium, assembly GCA_031275175.1. Classification (GTDB taxonomy): domain Bacteria; phylum Bacillota_I; class Bacilli_A; order Mycoplasmatales; family Mycoplasmoidaceae; genus Malacoplasma_A. The sequence continues at coordinate 69,405 of JAISPD010000007.1, read as the reverse complement.
CTGGTTTACCCTCAGAAATTGTTTGTTCTTTCAAAATCTTAGTTTCATTTACTAATCAAGCTTGATCAATATCGTTTTCACTTAAAAATTTTGGATTCATTGCAGCTGCATGCATAGCAACATCATGGCCTACTTTTTCATCAGAGTTAGAGTTCATTAATAGTAATACTGCAATTTTGTTATTACTATGAACATAGTGGGCAAATAATTCATCAGATTTTTTGTGAATTATTTCAAAACGTCGAACCGCAATTTTTTCACCTATTCTGGCAGTTAATTCTGTGCAAATTTCTTCGACACTATGTCCATCAGTAACTTTGACTTTTAAAGCATCTTGCAAAGAGGTTGGATTGGCTAAAAATATTGCTTCAGTGACATCGTTTCCAAGTTTAATAAATTTATCACTCATTGCGACAAAATCTGTTTGGGAATTAATTTCAATTATTAATGCTTTGTCTTCATTTATTTTAATTTTAACTAAACCTTCAGTTGCAACAGCCGATGCCTTTTTTGCTGCTTTAACTATTCCTTTTTCTCTCAGTCACTGTGCTGCTTCATCTAAATTATCGTTATTTTCTTCCAAAGCTTTTTTTGCATCCATTACACCAGCTTGTGTCATATCTCGTAACTTTTTAATTAAATCTAAATTGGCCATTTGGTTGTTCCTTGAACTATGTTAATTTTTATTAAACCTATATTATACATAATGTGTAATATAAAAACAGTCTATAATTTTGAAAAGTTGTAGTAGAGTTTGAATCATAATTCAAATAACTATAAAAAATAACAAAAACGAAATAATTGGTAAATTTGAAAATTATTCAGATGCTTTACAATTTATTTCTGCTTTAGAAAATGTTCAGAACAATGACCGATTAAGCAGATTAGATCCTGCGTGACTACACACGAAAAATTATTGATGATAGTAAGGATATTTCTTTGAAAGAATTACATAAAAAATTAAAATCACATGTTGATCAAAACTTATAAATTTATCGTTTCTCCTGAATGCAAAGTTGATTTTGATTTTTGAGTATCCAATCATAACGAAAAAAATAATTAATAAAATAAATTCGCTTTTGTTAGATATATCTACATCTTCTTTCAATGGTGTCTTGGGAAACCAGAGTCACTAAAATATCATGGTAATAATTTTTGGAGTCGGAGAACAACTAAAGAACATCGATTAATTTATGCTGTAAGCAATGATTCGATTCGTTTATTGACTTGTCATGGACATTACAAATAATTTTTTGTTAAAAAGAAACATTACAAAATAAAATTAAGAATTTTATTTTTTACATAAATTATTTTTTTAGGTTTACGATTTTTTAAAAAAAGTTTAACTTTTTCAGTTGCATATGCTTGCTTTTCAACTTGTGCTTGCAACTCATCTTTTTTGATTAAAATAGTGGCTCGTAGTTTACCGTTTTCTTGTATTGGTAATGTAATAAAATCATCCATAGTTTTTTGATCATCAAAGATTGGTCAAGATTGTAAAGTAACTGAATTTTTTTGTTTGCAAATTTCGTGTCAGATTTCTTCACTTAAATGTGGAGTAAAACATGACAACACCACAAGGAAACCTTGCATATGTAATGTGTATAAAAATTTGGATTGATAGCACTTATTAATGAAAATCATCATTTGTGAAACGGCCAAATTTAAATTAAAATTTTCAATATTTTCAGTTATTTGTTTAATAAATTTATGATAAACTCTGTCTAAATCTTCTTCTATTTTATTTAAGTCATTGGTAAATTTATCTTGATAATCATTAAATAATCGATAAACACGATCTAATCATTTTCTTATGCCGTTAAGTCCATTTTCAGCTCATGGTAATGATGCTGTTATTGGACCCATAAATACTTCATACAAACGTAAAGCATCTGCACCGTGTGTTTTAACAATTTCATCAGGATTTATTACATTGCCTTTGGATTTTGACATTTTTTCACCATCATCACCCAAAATCATTCCTTGATTAATGATGAATTTAAATGGTTCTTTAGTTGGTACTATGTTGATATCATAAAGAAAACGATGTCAAAATCTTGAATACAATAAATGCAAAACAGCATGTTCTTGTCCACCAACATATAAATCTATCGGTAATCATTTTTTAAAAATTTTTTTAGTTTGTGAATCATCTAATGGTAAATATGAACCATTGGGGCATTTCATTAAATATCCTAAATAATATCAACACGATCCAGCTCATTGTGGCATCGTGTTGGTTTCTCTGCGATAATGTTCTCCATTAATTTCAACATTTAATCATTCAGTTAAATTTGCTAATGGTGATTCAACTGTTTTGGATGCCTGAATGTGTTCAATCTCCGGTAAAATAACTGGTAAATCTTTTACTAAATGTGGTACTTGTTGTTTGTCAAAAATAATTGGGAATGGTTCACCCCAATAACGTTGGCGACTAAAAACTCAATCTTTCATTTTATAAGTTATGTGAGTTTTACCAATTTTATTGGTTTTTAAATAATCTATTATTTTTTTTGATGCAGCTTCAATTTTTAATCCATTAATCAATTCAGAATTAATGTGAACACCATCTCCTATATAAGCTTGGTTTTGAACATCAGTTGCAATGATAAATTTAATCGGTAATTTATAGGTAATAGCAAATTCATAATCTCTTTGATCGTGAGCTGGCACCCCCATAACTATTCCTGTTCCGTATGAATTTAAAACATAGTCAGCTACATAAATAGGGATTTTTTCTTTAGTAAAATAATTGATGGCATAACTGCCTGTAAAGATGCCTGTTTTATCTTTTTGTAATTCTTTGCGTTGTAATTCGGATTTAGTTTGAGTTGTTTCAATGTAAGCAGAAACTTTAGCCATTTGTGCTGGATTAGTTAATTTAAGCACTAAGCTATTTTCGGGAGCAATACTTAAAAAGGTTGTACCATAAATGGTGTCAGGTCGAGTCGTAAATACTTCTAATGTTACATCACAAGTAGTTTCAAATTTAATTAATGCTCCTACAGAACGACCAATTCAATTACGCTGCATTAATTTAAGAGATTCTGGTCAATCTATTTCATTGAGCCCTTCGAGTAATTTATCTGCATATTTAGTAATTTTTAACACTCACTGGCGCATTGGTTTGCGGATAATAGGAAAATGGCCACGCTCAGATACCAATTTGTTATCGATTGTTAAGACTTCTTCATTTGCTAATACAGTTTTTAAATCCTCTGATCAATTAACTTCTACATCCTTAATTTCTGCCAAATCATTTTCAAATAACTTAGCAAAAATTCACTGAGTTCATTTGTAATATTGATGGTCAGTAGTGTTTACTTCTTTTTGATAATCATAACTGAAACCCATCATTTTTAATTGGTTACGAAAAACATTGATGTTATGATCAGTGAATTCTTTCGGTTGATTACCTGTTGTCAAAGCATAATGTTCAGCAGGCAGACCAAATGCATCTCATCCGATTGGGTGCAAAACATCAAATCCTTTGAATCTTTTATAACGAGCAACAATATCTGTTGCTGTATATCCTTTTAGATGACCTACATGCAATCCTGCTCCACTTGGATATGGAAACATATCTAAAACATAAGATTTGGGTTTATCGGTATCTTGAAATTTATACGTATGATTAGTTTCCCAATATTTTTGCCATTTCTTTTCGATTAAATTGTGATTATACATATTGTAATTATAAGAAAACTTACTTCGTACACTTATTAATCACGTTCAATAATAAATGTAGATTTGTCCTTTTCATATTCTCGTTTTATTTATTTTTCATATAATTTTGCGTGTGAAGTTGCTTAAAAAAACTAAGAAAAATAAACGATTGTTAATTAAATCACTTAATCCCGTATTGACTGAAAAGGATTTACGAGTTTTTGCTAATCGTAGTATTCATGAGAAAAAATTCAATTCGGGAATTGTAAAATTTTCACGTTTATATGTATTAGAAAAAATTTGACCTAAATATTTAATTGCTGTAATTTTAGGATTGGTAATGTCAATTTCTACAGTTCTACTGGTAGAAATGACAGGGTTGTATACTGGTGGGTTTGCCGCATGTTTTCAAGGGGTTGCTCGTGTAGTATATGTTGTGTTGCATTTAAACAACATAGTTAGTCCGACGTTAGCCAATGTAATCTATAATGCCTTGTTCTGGGGTTTGTATGTATTATTAAATATTCCTCTTACTATCTTTGCATATTTTAAAATCAATAAACAATTTGCTAAACTTTCAATTGTTTATTTAATTACCTTGCAAGGTATGGGATTTGTTTGAGGCATTATTCCCCAAATAGATAACTTACAAATTTTCGGTAACACATCAACTGTGAATGGTGTGTTAGCAGATAATCATGTTCAATCCATCATTTTTTCAACAAATTATTTTCCATATTATCATGATATGCCTCTCAATGCATCAGCTACTTCTGATTTTGATTGAAGTCATCTGTTTACTAGAGACCAATTAGTTGGTAGCGGCTATCAATGAATTATCAATGATGTAATTAGTGAAAACATCACTAAGGCGATGTTATTGCTGGTTTATTCCATCATCTTTGCATTAATCTCATCTGCATGTTATGCTTTAATGTTTATTGTGGGTGGTAGCACTGCTGGTAGTGATTATTTAACAATTTATTGATCACAAGAACGTAATAAAAATGTGGGTAATGTTTTTATTATTATCACAAGCATTAGTATGTTGATTGGTATTTTCTTAGGAAGTTACATTTCTGGAGGGCTTGTTAGTAGCGAAGCTAGTTTGTACGATTCAGGCACACAATTATTTAATGATAAAGTAAGTTTTTGGGGTTGACAATACATGTTTAGTGCTAATCTATTCACTTCATTATTGTGAGTTATTGTTAATGGAGTGTTAATTGATAAATTATTCCCATGACACAAATTAGTAAGAGTAGAAGTCTATTCACCTAGAACAACTTCAATCGTTAAATACCTAAAGGATATAAAGTATACACATCCATCAACTATTTTAGAAGCGTCTGGCGGATATTCTGGCACACCAATCAAAATCTTTCTAACCGTTTGCATGGTAGCGGAATTTCCTCAATTAGTTTCACACATCCGTAAAATTGATGATCAATGTTTGATTTCTTCAAGTTATATTGCTGATATTGATGGTCGGATGACAATGCAACGTCAAACGTATTAATGAAATTTAAGACGCAAGCACTAGCACTATTTTTAAAACACACATCTTATCACAGAACAAATATTTGGTCGTGTCAACGAATTCATAAGGGTTTTACTAATGTATCCTACAAGATAACAACTGTTGATCGTCAAGCTTTTCAAGTAAGAATCGCCAACGATTGTCATATTGTCAACCGTAAAAATGAATCTAAAATATATCAAAAATTACATCAAAATTATTTTCTATATTTTGATTTAAGAACTGGTAATGCAATTAAAAAATGAATTTCAGGTAAAAATCCTGATAAATCAGAGATCAATTCACCAATTTTTTTAAAAAGTTTTGTTAAAAGTCTTAAACAATTACGACAAATTGAACCCAAAGGATTTTTAAAGCATAATTATTTTGATTGCTTATCTAAGGCTAAACTTCCATTGAAGCATAAACAAGCATACTTGCAACTAATTGAAAATTATAAGGACTTGCCATTAGTTTTATCGCACAATGATCTTTCGGCCGATAATTTAATTTACACGAATCAACATCAAGTTATTTTCATAGATTATGAATGATCAAGATTAAATAATGTTTATTGAGATGTTGCTAATTTTATAAGAGAAGTAAATTTGCCTATTGTTGCGATTAAATATTTATGTAAGGCGTTAAAAATAAATTTGCAATCATTATTAGTATTTGTTTATTTGTGTACGAATTATGCATATCAATGAACTTTCAATATGCTCCAAACTAAAAAAATTAAACTTTATCGCCAACAGATATTTAAAAAATTAGAACATTATTATCAATTGGCTAAGATTGGCGAATATACACATCTTTAACAGACTTATCTGTATTAGCTAATTCTGCTATAAATGGACATGTAGCTGAAAACTTAGCATGTTGTTTCCTAATAAATTCAATCATTGCTAAATACAAACTTTTGCCAATACCTTTACCACGCTCATTAATGTCAACGTGTGTGCTAACCACACAATATGTATTTTTAGCTGTTGTTAGTAGAATAATCCGGGATTCAGGATGTTTATCAAGATACAACTCAATGACTCCAGATTGTTTTTTCTTTATTTGATATTTAATCATGCAATGATTATATAAAAATATTTATAAGTTATTAAGTCGTGAGTCGGACTTTTTTGAACATAGTTCAATTATCAAAACACTAATAAAGATAAGCAATATTATAATAGCAATAGGCACATAAACAATCAGTAAATACTCCACTAATATGGTGACATATGGAAAAAGAATTGCAAAGCAATAAGTAAAATTGATTAATCCTATTAAAGAAAGCAAACATGACAAAACGGTGTTAATAATAAACAAGATTTTAAAAAGTTTGTAATTGGATGTGTGTTTAGTAAGTTTTAGACAGAGAATTGAAACTACTAATGTAGATACACCCAATATTAAACTGAAGACAAAATTAATATCGTTGAGAATTGAATTAGCGGAATTTAAAAAATTCATAATAAAAGCACATAGAATGTAAGGGAAAATTAGAAAAGCATTTAAACCGATGATGATTGTCTGGATGAACTTTGTTTTATTTGGTGGAGTCGGATTATTTTTTTTAATCATAATCTCATTATAATGTTAGTTAATATGAAACATGTTTGAAAAAAAATAACTATCAGTTTATTATGCTATGGGATAGCTGCCATTACTCCGACTGTGCTATTAAGTACTATTCACCCTAATAATCAAGGTATTTATCATCAAATTGCCCATCGTGGTTGATCGGCTAAATATTTTCAAAATTCGTATGCTGCATTTGATGCGGCGGTGGGTGGAACTAATAGTAAATTTTATGGAGCAGAAACTGATTTGCAAATGGATCAAGACGGGACGATTTGATGTTCTCACTACATTAATCCATTTGAAAATCAAAGCGAAAAAATCGATGAACTTACAACTGCAGAAATTAATAATCGTTATTTAAAGATCGATGGGAGCATTGACAATAGCACATTACCTTCAAAAGCTTTTCCCTCTGGTAAATTGAATCCTTATAAAGTTAAGGTTCCTCACGATGCACAAAATGCACAATTATGTAAATTTTGGAATGCTGATAATAATGATGGATATTTAAATTGTTTTTTAAATAATCATGCTCATCCAGTCATTGAACTTAAAGTAGAATCTACGTTAAAAATAAAAGAAGCTAAAGAATGTATGAAAATTGATCAAGGCACCATTAATAAATTAGTTACTAATGTACTTGTCGACATCAAGGCAGCTGAAGATTATGTAACTTCAGGAGAATCATTACTTTCACGTTGTTATTTTGTTAGTTTTTTTGATGATTTACTTGATGCCATGATTAAAGAAATTAATAGTCAAAATTTACCAATTTTCAATACGCAATTTCAAAAATTATTAGATGAAGGTACCGTAGGTCAATATGTCGTAAGTTCTAATCAACAATTTACTAATAAAGATCCAGGAACAAAGTCTGGTAGCAACACTAATTATAAAAATTATCAAAATTATCTTGATGGGTCTTGAACTACGATCAATAATCAAAAATATCCGATTGGTGTTGATATTTATTATGGTTTAATTACCAGTAAAATAATTCAAGCGACACATAGTCAAAACTTAAAAATTAACAGTTGGACTGCAGACTATAGTCGTCTAGAGATCGCTGAACCGTATGCTTTAGCTATTTTGGATAAATTTGGGTGTGATTATTTTACCGTTGATAATTGACTAGATTTTTAAGTAAAAAAACCTAAGCTTCAATTTTAACTTTTGCGCCAACAGCTTCGAATTTCTTTTTAATTTCTTCGGCTTCTTCTGGCTTAATGTTTTCTTTAATAACTGCTGGGGTTTTTTCCACAGCACCCTTAGCTTCCATTAAACCTAGTCCAGTAGCTTCACGATATGTTTTAATTACTGCTACTTTTTGAGCGCCTGCATCAATTAAAGAAATAGTTACAGATGTTGGAGCTTCTGCTGCAGCTGTAGGAGCTGCTGCAGCCAATGGAGCTGCTGCTGATACACCAAATGCTAATTCAATTTCTTTTACTAAATCATTTATTTCTAGTAAAGTCATTTCCTTTAATGTTTCGATAATTTGTTCTTTTGTTAATTTTGCCATAATTTGTCTCCTTGTAATAATTATTGTTGTTTTTGTTTAGCAATGGCATTAACACCATAAGCTAAATTTCGGATCGATGCTTGTAAGCATGATAGAAGCATCGATAATAAACCTTCACGGTTAGGAATACTTGCAATTTTTGTTAATTCGTTCTCACGAATATGTTTTGCTTCCAAAATGCCATCTTTGTATTTAACAAAGGCATGGGTCTTAATAATCTCATTCAATTCTTTAAATGGAGCGATTTCATCCCCATTAGATATTAAAATTGCATTCGGACCACTGAATTCAACAAAACCAGGTAATTTAGCTAAAGCAACGGCTCTTGCATATATATTATTTTTTGAAACATACATCTTTGCATTTGCTGCATGTAATTTTTTACGCAATGCTGTTAATTCTTTAGCAGTCAAACCTAAATATTCAAAAACGATAATAGATTTAGCTTCACTTAATTGTTTGGCTAAAACTTTTACTTCATCTTCCTTTATTTTGATTATTGGTTTCATAATTTGATCTCCAATATTTTATTTTGCATTAACAATTAAAATCTCTTTGGTTGAACCAAAGAGATTTGAAATGTACAATGATGTATCACCTCGGTAGCATGATTAAGATTTGATTCCGCTACTATCTTTGGTTAATGCTCACTAAGTATAAACAAATTTTTGTAATATTAGTTAAATAAGCAGTTACTTTCATTTTTTTATAAATTCAAAGTCAAATTAAGCATTTGTTTCAAAACTTTTTAAAAATGCTTTATAGCTATCTTCATTAGCAAGGGATGTTTTATCACCAATTGACATTGAGAAAAAATTACCTTTTTTAGAAATATCACTTACACCAAGTTTTTTTTGAAACTCAGTTCAGCTATTTTTTGTGAAATTATTTTGATTAGAATAAAAATCTTGTTGATTCTTATCAATGAATGAATTAACGATATGGGTAGATTTTTTAACGCTGAAATAGTCAATAACCGTTACAGGAACATTTACAATTCCAGCTTCGAAATCGGCAACAGGAACAATGACCATTCTTGGGCTGCCACGATATCCATAAGCGATGATTTCATTTATTTCATATAAACTATTAGCAAACACTCTTTTAGTTTTAAAAATGTTATCAGTAATTGATTGTGGATGTTTAAAATTACTTGAATCATACATTGTATTTACAATACTTTCATTTTGGGCGGCAGCAAATAAACGTTGCTGTGCTTTTTCAAATATTGGTTGGCGATACTGGTATTGCTGATAGAGTGGTATTGTTAAAATTGGTGCAAACATAAAATAGATGTCTCTGAAGAATTTTTTATTGCTTTCAACAAAATCAACCTTGATTTTTTCATAATCGTATTCGTTTGTAAAGTAGTTGTAATTGATATTAAAAGCAATTGTATCAAACGATGGTGAACTAATAATGTTTAGCATTCCGTGTTTAGTAAATTTATAATCATTTTTAACTTTCATTAATTTAATCATTTCCTCTTGTGCTAATGGTGAAAATAAAGTTCTAAATTGTACTTCATCATTGCGTTCGCAAGGGAAATAACGATCAAATTCTGGATTATCCATGGGTTCGGTAGATTTATTTTTTTCAAAATATTTTTCTGCCTTTTTCTCATTTTTAAATGCTGTCATATTTACAAAATCTAATGATTCTGCAGCTGCTGACTTGAAAAATAACTTTGTGTCGGTTCAATAACGAGGTGCTGGATTAGTTATGGTAGCGACCACAATTTTAGGAGCCATGTAAGAAGTGGTTCGCCCATTTACGACACGTGTGCGACGTACCATGACGGTGCGCGAACCAGTATAAACATGGTCATACATTTCTGTGGATTTAGTTTTTAGAACAATGAAAGGATTTGTTTTAACATTTCCTGATAAACAATACAAAACAGTTGAATTGACATTATCTTTTAATCAATCAGTTCAATTTAAATAATCGGCTTCAGAAAAATAACGTGCGAATTCAATTAATGGGTATGTTTGCTCAAAAATAATGTAAGTTAAGTATCAACAAATATTGCTTTTCAAATTGGCTAGTTGACTCATTGCCAAGTTAAATTGTTGTTGTCATTGATTTTGTAAGTCTTGTAATTCTTGGGTATTAGTAATAAAATGCTTTTTAATTAATCAACTAAGTCCAAAAATGGTTATCCCTACAGTAGGTAAAACAATAGCTAATGAGAGTCATATGGGAGATATTTTTTCATTATGATGTAAAGATATTAATACGATAAAAATAATGCCTACAAATGCAAGAGCGACTCCAATTATTCTAAAGAAAATCATCCAAAATTTACTAGCTTTAACTTCTTTATTTTCGCGATTAATCTCTTGATTTAATTTGTTAATGTTATCAGCGGTTGAGCGATTAGCATTAAAATCAACTTTGGATTTGTTTAATACATAATTAGTAAAAACATCATTAATCACTTTTTCATTTTTTATTTGTAGAGCACCATTGAAATAATCAACGACATGTAATGTTTCGTTGTTAAAAACGTCTGGTTGCATGTAATTTACCAACTATGGATTAAGCATCCATCTTTAGACTGACATCTTGCTTATCTTGTTCACTAGCAGCGAATAATGCAAAACTGTGTAATTTCATTGATGCAGCTACAACATTTGCGGGTCAAGCTTGAATAGTTTGATTAAATTGTAATGCAGTGGCATTGTATAGACGTCTTGAAGCAGCAATTTCTCTTTCAATATAGTCAGCAGAACTCATTAGATCTCTGATGGTATCAGTAGTTTTTAAATTTGGATAGTTCTCAAAAGTGGCCATCAAACGAGATAAAGCACTTGCAGATGCCAAATCAGTTTTTGCTAATCCATCAGTATCATTGGGAGAAACATTTACATTACGTAGTCTTGTAATATCTGTCAATAGACTCTTTTCAAATTTAACAGATGTTTGAGTGGCGTCAACTAATTTAACTAAAGTATCGCGACGTTTTTTTAATTGAACATCAATCCCAGAGGCGGCTTCATTAATTTTTTCTTGTTGTGTTTTAAAGTAATTACCTTTACCAACTTTTCATACTGTAATGACAATTCCGCCAATGATTGTGAATCAAAGAAAAATAAACATAATTCAAAAAGCGATTTTTGCACCAGAAGTTATAGAAACATCTCGTTGTGCATTAATTACATTTGGGTTGAAACCTTCACTTTGTTGATCATTTTTTTCTCTAGTATCAAGCAACATATTCACATCTCCGTTTTTTTATTGTACTATTATAATGACAAAATAAAATATGTTAGTATTTAAAAAAATATGTTTAAGTTTACAATAATAGATTGTCACAGACAATTGTCGTCTAAAATCATAAATTTATTCCACGAAGCTAATAAAGAAATTAGTAAATTGTTAACAACACAATATGTCTATGATGTAAGCATTGTAAATGATGATGAAATACGTGCAATAAATTATCGCTATCGTAAAATCGATAAACCTACAGATGTGTTAAGCTTTGCATTTCATGATAATCAAGGCATTAAACCAATCTTGCTGGGTGAAATCTTCATTAATTTCCAACAAGTTAAGTGACAAGCACAAGATACCTATGAACAAGAAATCACATTGTTGTTCATTCATGGAGTTTTGCATTTGTTAGGTTACAATCACGATAATTTAAAAAAAGCTAAATTAATGCAAAATTTACAAAATAACATTTTGAAACAGCTAAATTTCGTAGCATAATTGGGTATGGAAAAGAAAAAAACCAAGTGAACTTGACTTAAAAAATTTGCTTATGCATTTAGAGGTCTTTATTTTTCATTAAAAGAGGAAGCTTCGTTAATTGTACATATTGTAATTGCGGTGATTGTTTTGATTATTGCAAGTCTTTTACACGCATCGATGAGTTCGTTAGATTGAGTGGTAATTGTATTGATAATTGGTATGGTAATCGGTATGGAATTGTTAAATACAGCCATTGAAAATTTAGTAGATATTGTGATATTTAAATACAATTACAACGCCAAAAAAATTAAGGATATTTCTGCTGCAGCAACCTTAATACTGACGATTACATCAATAATCGTTGGATTAATAGTTTTTATCCCTAAAATAATTGTGTTATTCAAATAATTTATGCGAAGTGGTTATGTAATAATTACAGGTAAACCTAATGTTGGTAAATCAACTTTATTGAATACAATTGTTACAAAAAAAGTGGCCATCACTTCACCAAAACCACAGACTACTCGCAATCAAATAAAAGTAATTTATAAAAAAAATGATTTACAGATTTTATTTATTGATACTCCGGGTTGGCATCAGCCCAAATTTAAATTGGATTTATTTTTAAACTCAGAAATTAGAAATAGCTATAAAATTGCGGACATTGTTCTATTGTTAATTGACTTAACTAGGGATATCACTGACGAAGATCAACAGGTAATTAGCATCATCAAAACATATGGGATTCAAAACGTTATTTTAGTTCTTACCAAAATTGATTTGAGTAGCGCCAAAAAAAATGCATCATATACCGATTTGATAAAAAAATACATCGATGTTGCTGACGTAGTTGGGATTTCAAGTAAAAAAAACATTGGAATTAACAAATTATTAGCTACCATTGCCGAGCGTCTTAACAATAATGTAAATCAACCATTAAATCACCATGATAATGATAATTTTACAATTAGTGAAATCATTCGTGAGCAAGTAATTTTTAACACTAGACAAGAATTACCTTATGCCACAACTGTTTATGTTGAATTGAATCAATATGATCATTTTACTAACACTTTAGATATTCAAGCAATCATCGTGGTCGAAAAAGCGTCACAGAAACCAATTTTGATTGGACACAACGGAACGATGATTAAAAAGATTGGGATAACCGCTAGGAAAGAACTTATGAAAATTTATGATTGCAAAATAAATTTAAAGTTGTTTGTCAAAGTTGAAAAAGAATGGAGAAATAATGAAAAATTTCTAGCTAGTGTGGGATATGGTAAATAATATATGGCCGAGACGATCTATCATGGATATGTAATTCATAGGCAAGAATATTTAATATTTGATGAAATTGTGACTTTCTTAACAAAACAGGGAAATAAAATTGCTTGCCTATCTAAGGGTAGTCGTAAAATTGATTCCAAAAATGCACGGCACTTATTTCTGGGATCGTTTGTGGAATTTCAAATTTTTCAAAGCAGATCGATTGATAAATTGAGTCGTCTAAAGAAGGTTATAACCATTAAATCAGTTGATTGAAGTTTGGTAACAGCGCTATCTTTTAATTTATTAAATGAATCAGTTATTAAACTAGACATGCGAGATCAATCGTTATTTGAATTTTATGAAAAATACCTACAACAAATTTTAGAAAAACAAATTTATGAAAAAATTTTAGTTTTGATAGTTCTACAAAATTTTCTTAAGTTCTCTGGTGTGAGACTTGAAGTTAATCATTGTATAAGATGTGGCAATAATAAGATCAAAACTATTTCTTTCAAAGATCATGGGATGCTTTGCAATCTTTGTTTTGAAAAAGCACGTGATAAATATTATGAGTTACCAGTTTCCAAAGCGATTCATTACCTATTTAATGAAAAATACACGATGTTAAATCAATATGTACAAGAAATCGATTATGTAATCAAATTACTTTACGCTTACATTTTAGATAATACAGGAGTAAAATTTCAATCTTTAGCAGATTATGAAACTAGTTAGTTATGTAATGATCACATTAACACATTTAACTTACTTTATAAATATAATTTATGGATAACATGAAACAGATCAAATTCAACGAACAGCTTTCTCAAGAACAAATAGTAAACTTTCTTAAGAATTATGGTTTTGTATTTCCGGATTCAGAAATTTATGGGGGTTTGGCAAATACTTGAGATTTTGGCCCATTAGGTGTTTTGTTAAAACGAAATATCAAAAATTTATGATGGAATGAATTCGTTACGAAAGATCCTCAAACAGTTGGTATTGATTCAGCAATCATTAACAATCCTAAAATATGAAAGGCAAGTGGACATTTAGTAAATTTTAGTGATCCATTAATTGAATGTAAAAATTGTCATAACCGTTTTCGTGCAGATAAATTAATCAATGATTCTGTTAAAAATGCAAAGATTACTGAACAAACCAGTTTTGTTCAATTAGAAAAAATGATTACCGATAATAAAATTAGTTGTCCGATTTGTAAACAAACAAATTGGGCCCCAATTCATAAATTTAATTTAATGTTTCAAATTCACCAAGGTATTTTAGCTGATGATCATTCAATTAATTATTTACGCCCCGAAACTGCACAAGGAATTTTTGTAAATTTTTTAAATGTGCAACGTAGTTTACGACTGAAAATTCCTTTTGGAATAGCACAGATTGGTAAATCATTTCGTAATGAAATTACCCCTGGTAATTTCATCTTCCGTACCCGTGAATTTGAACAAATGGAATTAGAATATTTTGTTAACCCTAATGAAGCTGATAAAACTTTTGAATTTCTACTAAAAAAAATTAAAAATTTTTTGTCTACTAAGTTAAAAATAAACGATAAAAATCTTTTTTTCCGCGAACATCAAAAGGATGAATTATCACATTATTCTAAAAGAACAGTGGACATTGAATTCGCTTTTCCTCATGGTAAAAAAGAGTTATGAGGAATTGCTAACCGCACAGACTTTGATTTAAATGCCCACAGTAAACATGCAAAAACTGATTTAGTTTATTTTGATTCAACTACTAATAAGAAAATTGTTCCGTTTGTGATTGAACCGTCAGTGGGAGTGGAACGTTTATTTTATGCTGTTATTGTAGATAAATACAGAATTGAAAAAATCAATGACAATGAGACACGAGAAGTATTGCACCTTCCACTAGCTTTAGCACCTTATAAAATTGCTGTTCTACCATTAGTTAATAAATTAAGTAAGGATGCCAAAATGATTTATGAATCTTTAGTAGAACAAGGATTGGAAGCAACCTATGATGTAACCGGATCTATTGGTAAACGTTATCGACGTCAGGACGCTATAGGTACACCATATTGTTTAACTTTTGATTTTGATTCATTAACTAGCAAAACTGTTACTATCCGTGATCGTGACACCATGAAACAAAAACGTATTTCAATTTCAGAAATTGTAGATTACCTACAAGAAGCAAACCATGCTTAATCGCACTAATTTCAATGTTATCAAAGAGATCCAAAATAAAGCAGACATTGTAGCTGTAATTGCTCATTACATCAAACTAACTAGGAAGGGCAACAATTATGTAGGGCTTTGTCCATTTCATCCTGACAAAAACCCTTCCCTTGTGGTTTCGTCACAAAAGAAAATATTTAAATGTTTCGTTTGCAATGCTAAGGGAAATGTATTTGGTTTTGTTCAACAATATCAAAAAATTCCTTATTTAGAAGCTATAAAAATAGTTGCAGAACTTATTGGATTTGACACAACTAAATTAAATTTACGAACTAATAATACCTACTTAGATCCTGTTATTAAACGATTAACAGATTTAAATAAGCAAGTAAATGAATGATTCCAAGGGTTTTTATATAACCCAGAAAATAAAGATAAATTAACATATTTGCACCAACGAAATTTGAATAATGAAATTATTAAAAAATTTCAGTTGGGCTTTGCACCTAAAGATAAAGATTTAATTTATCGCATGGCTAGCAATACCAACGAAATGTTTGGCCAAAACCGTAGCAAGGATTTAATTTGAAACGAAAAAGAATTATTAGACGCGGGATTAATTACCGTTAGTTCTGATGGTAAAATTTTTGATTTCTTTAATGATCGCATTACCATACCTATTTATGACAATAACGGTTATTTAACGGGGTTTAGTGCTCGTACCATTACTAATAATGAACCTAAATATTTAAATACTTCTACTACTAAACTTTTTAGTAAAGCAAACATTTTATTCAATTTTCATCGGGCCAAAGCAATTGAACCTGAAAAAATTATTATTGTTGAAGGTTTTATGGATGTGATTGCTTACGCTAGAATTGGTTTAGAAAATGTGGTGGCAATCATGGGTGTTGCTTTAAGTGATGAGCATCTTAATGCTTTGCACACGTTGACTAAGCTTAATACAGTTATTTTATCATTTGATAATGATACTGCTGGGGTTCAAGCGACTGTAGATAATGGACGAAAATTGATGGAAAACGGATTTAACGTATATGTAGTTGCTAATTATCCTAAAGCATATAAAGATGTCGATGAATTGTTAAATGAATCAGGTGACGCAGCTTTGCAAGCCATTTTAGATAATCGTGTTGACTTTATTACTTTTCTAATTGAAAATGAATTTATTAATAAAAAACCACTTGATGAAATTCAAAAGTCTGTCAATGGGATTATTCATGACATGTTAGAGTTTGGTCAAAATTCTTTATTGTTAAGACAACAGCATTTAAAACTATTAGCTGATAAATCACACCTTGCATTTGATGATTTAAAAATTAAATACGACCAAGATTTTGATAACTTTTTAAATGGTTCTGGCAAGAAAAAAGACATTAAATGTTCACAAAAACCTTATAAGCCAACTAATGACATTGGATTAAACCAAAGCTTTGTTGAGTCAGAAAATGTAGATTTAAAAGAGGATGAATCAGTACAGAATTACAATGCCATTCAAGTTTTACAAAGTGAATTAAAAACTAAAGAAAATCGTTTAACTGAAGCCTTTGATCGTTTAATTTTAACGGTTATTAATTGTCCTAGTGGATTTGCTAAAGTTGAGGCTGAAATAAATTTGCTTACAGTTCAATTTCCGTTAGTTCAACAAAAGTTTATCTTTAAAGCTTTACAATATTTATTTGGTCGTAATGAATTAATCAACGAACAATCGTTAGCTAATGTATTAAAAGAACAAAGTAAAGCTAAGAATTCAGTGGCCGTCAATTATCAATCCGCTTATGAATATTTCATGAGTAAAATTGATGATCAACTCTATCAAATTTACCACAAAGAAAAATTGTGCCATAAAAGTGAAGAACGGATTAAAACTCTTATAAAATCCATTCAATTATTAAAGTATGAAATTTCCATTGGTGAAACAACCATTGATATTTGGAAATTAAAAAAAGAAAATTTGGACGAAAATTCTACTAAAATTAAGCAGTTAAATGTTCAATTAATTGAAACAAAAAAACTCTTTAATAGTTGAAAGAAAAAGAAATAATAATGACAATTCATAATAAAGCTAAAAAAAATGACATTGCTAAAGTAGTGTTAATGCCAGGGGATCCTTTGCGTGCTAAGTGAATTGCCAAAAATTATTTAAAATCTCCGCGTTTAGTTAATGATGTAAGAAACATGTATTGCTATACAGGATTTTATAAAAATACCCGTGTCACTGTTATGGGTTCTGGCATGGGAATCCCATCAATTGGAATTTATTCATACGAACTATTTAAGGTTTATCAAGTTAAAACAATTATTCGTATTGGTTCAGCCGGAGGTTTTGTAAAAGACCTGAAATTAGGAGACATTGTCATTACTGACAAAGCATATAGTAAGTCTAATTATGCGAATGATATTGGTGTTAAAACTCCATTGGATCGTGTGCTTCAAGCTTCACCTACACTTTTAAAAACTTGTACTAATACTGCTAAAAAGCTTCAATTAACTCCCCATATTGGCAAAATTTTATCCGAAGATGCTTTTTATAGTGCGATACCTTGACAAAAACGTATGCAATTTTCTCCTGGAATAATTGCAGTTGAAATGGAAGCGTTTGCTCTTTATGCAAATGCAATTAAAGCAAAAGCTAATGCTATTTCATTGTTAACAATTTCAGATTCATTTGTTTCTAAAAAAACAATGAGTGCAATTGAGCGACAAACATCATTCAAACAAATGGTTACCTTAGCTTTAGAAACTGCGATACAACTTTAATTGAGAATTTTATGGAATACAATAAATACATTGATCACACACTTTTAAGAGCTGATGCTACAGCTAAAGAAATTGTCAAGTTATGTCAAGAAGCTAGAATTCACAATTTTATGTCAGTTTGTGTTAATCCAGATTATGTACCACTATGTAAAAAACAATTAGCTAATTCAAAAGTTAAGATATGTACCGTGATTGGTTTTCCTTTAGGAAGTAACACTACAAAAACCAAAATCAAAGAAACCATTGATGCTATTAAAAATGGGGCACAAGAAATAGATATGGTTGTAAATATTTCTTGGTTAAAAGCAAAACAATTAACAGATGTTGTTAATGAAATTAAGTTAGTAAAAAAAGCATGTGGTTCATTAATTTTAAAAGTAATCGTAGAGACTGCTTTATTAAATAGGGTTGACAAAATTAATGCATGTAAATGTGTTATGGCTGCCAAAGCTGATTTCATTAAAACATCTACAGGTTTCAGTAGTGGAGGAGCTACGGTTGCTGACGTTAAGCTATTTAAAAAATGTGTTGGCAATAAAATTAGCATCAAAGCTTCTGGAGGAATTAAAACTCGTCAAGATATGTTAGCACTTATCAAAGCAGGTGCAAATCGTATTGGTACTTCACGCGGAATAGCTTTAATGCAAGATTAGGCTCATGGATATTCTTTCAATCATTGAAAAAAAACGCACTAAAAAATCATTATCTAAAGCAGAGATTGATTTTTTTATTGATCAATTAGTAAATCAAAAAAATATTAAGGATTATCAAGCTGCTGCTTTATTAATGGCTGTTAATATCAATGGCATGAATGATGAAGAAACATTTCTTTTAACTGATGCCATGTTAAGATCAGGCAGTATTATAGATTTACACCAAACCTCTGGTATTATCATCGACAAACATTCTACAGGTGGGGTGGGCGATAAAGTTTCTTTAATTCTTGCACCAATTTGTGTAGCACTAGGTTTGAAAGTGGCTAAATTATCTGGGAAAGGGTTAGGTCACACTGGTGGTACCATTGATAAATTAGAATCTATTGGTGTTAATTGTAATTTACGTCGAAAACAATACTCAAGTTTATTAAAAAATGTGGGAATGTTTATTATGGCACAAACCAGTGAAATTACTCCAGCTGATCGTACCATTTATAATTTGCGTAATGCCACTAGTACAGTCCAATCCGTTCCATTAATTGCTTCATCAATCGTTTGCAAAAAGTTGGCATTAAAAACAGACTATATTTTTTTAGATGTAAAAGTGGGTAATGGTGGTTTTTGCAAAACCGTTAGTGACGCTAGTAAATTGGCAACAGCGTTACTTAAAATTTTTAAAAAGTATCAACGTCGAGCAATTGTACATATAACTAATATGGAGCAACCTTTAGGGCGAGCCATTGGTAACGCCATAGAAATTAAAGCATCCATTGATTTTTTAAAAGGTCACCCAGAATGTTTAAATGTCAAAAAACTTATTTATGATTTTGTGTGTGATATTCTTTTGGCAACCAAAAAAATTACCAAAAGAAATGTTGGCATTGAATTAATTGATGATGTAATTAAGTCTGGCAAAGCATTAAAAGTTTTTTATCAATGAGTAAAAGCTCAACAAGCAAACATGACTTTATTACAAAATGGTCGTTATTTCCACCCCAAACATAAATTAATCATTAAAGCTCCTAATACTGGATATGTTAATTATCATTCGACTAAAGCTATTGGATTAATATCTTTTCATTTAGGTGCTGGTCGTTTGCACAAAGAAGATCCGATCGATTATCATGCAGGGATTTTTTTAAATAAAATTAATGATGAATTTGTTACTAAAAATGAACCAGTTGCCACGTTTTATTCCTCTAAACCAATTGATCAATCTCTAGTCAAACAATTTCTTGACAACTTGCATATTAGTAAAAAATGTCTTCATAAGACTAAACCGATTATTATTAAGGTAATGGATAAATAAAAATGAAAAATCGCTATCAAGAACTTTTACAAATTATTAAGAAATCTTATGCTCCATATTCACATTTTAAAGTAGCTGCAATTGTAGAAACAGACAAAGGAAATTTTAGTGGTGTGAATATGGAAAACTCATCATATTCCTTATCGATGTGTGCCGAACGAAATGCCATTGGTTCCGCGATCACTGCTGGTGCTAAACAGATCACGGCCATACATTTGTTAGCGTTGAGCAAAACAAAGAATAAAAGTGCAATCCCTTGTGGTGCTTGTCGCCAAGTAATGGCTGAATTTGCTAAAAACGATTTTCCTATATATGTGTATCAATCAAATGGTGCAATGAAAGAATATTCTTTTAAAAAGCTGCTCCCCTTTGCTTTTACTTTAAAATAATTATCAAACAACATTACCAGTAATTTGATCAACATTTAATTTAATTAATTTATCACGATCATTAACATCATTGACTGTTCAAGCGTTGACTAACAAATGCTTCTCGTGAGTTGATTTAACGATATCTTGTCCATCGTTTGCTAATAAGACGCTTAAATCTACATCAATATTTTGGTTATTATTTAATGCACGGTAAGCACACGCAGTTGAATTTTGAAAACCGTAATCTGCTCAACACAATTTTTGAAATTTCTTGAGAAGTAAATTTGCAGTAGATGCAATATGAATATCTTCATTAATTTCAATGATGGCTTCTTTGTTACGTGTTTGACAAATTTTTAAATACTCAATGAAAGTCGGAACTGTATAAGTGCCGCTGATACCGTAATAATTGTAAACATCGCTCATTACGATTTGATCATTGATTGATCCATGTGAAGGATCTTTGTTAACTCCACAAAAACCTGTTCATAGTGCTTGATTTTTAATTTCTGACAAGGATAGTTGAACGATTTGTGACCGGTTTGAGAATTTCATAAAGAATCAAAGGCTGCAGGTCTGTGGTTGCATTTACCAAGTGTTCCGTTTAATGTACCACTAGCATTTCTTTGTAAATTATCCTTTTGTCTAAATGGATTAATATCATGTGAACAAACTAATGGATATTCATTGAAATCATTAGTCTTAGATAAATAAATATCTGTTTCAATGCCATACGCACTTAATGAATTTCCTGCAGCTTTGAAAGCACTGGCTGTGTTTTCAAAATATCAAGAACTTAATCCACGGTGTAAAATGTAATTAACTTGTTGTTTGTGTGATACGCAACTTGTATTAAAGTAAACCGAAGATTAAAGTTAATCCAGACATTGCTATGATTAAAGGTAGTTGTCATTTTAAATTGTTTTTTTCATACATTTGTTCCTTATGGTTAGACATGTATAGGATGATTATCTTTATATAATAACAAGCACATCGAATGTCCTATCATGAGTTTTATATATCAAAAATGACTAACCTCTAATAAATTGACTAAAAAAGAGCGGCAAGAAACACAAAAATTAACACCAGCTGAACGCAATGTTTTTTTTGCCAATGAATCGTTACATTTTGGCACAGCTGGAGTACGTGGAAAAATGGGACTTGGAACCACGAGAATGAATCGTTTTACATATACTAATCTAGCACAAGCTTATGCACGATACATTGTGGATGAGTATGGGATAAACAAAACTGTCATCATCGGTCATGATAATCGATTACATTCCACTACATTTGCAAAACTAGTAGCGAAAGTTTTATCAGCTTTTAAAATTAATGCGGTTTTATTCCCTAATAACCACTTAATTCCCACACCAATCGTCTCTTATGCTATTAGGGTAACAAAGGCAGTTGGTGGAATTATTATCACTGCTAGTCATAATCCTAAAACTTACAATGGTTTTAAAGCATATCATAATGATGGTTCACAAGTATTACCAAATGTTGTTAAAAAGATTGACAAAAAATTAATTAAACCAGCTGATATCTTAGATATCACATATCAACCACAATTAGGATTAATCAGTTATTTAAATAAAAGTATTATCAATCGTTACTTTAAAGATGCTCAACAAGTTTTAATTGATAATAAAAAATTACAAAAAAAAGATAAAAATTTCCCTGTTGTCCTTACTGCACATCACGGTACAGCATGTAAGTTATTACCAAAATTTTTACATACTTTGGGTTTTAATATTAAACCTGTTACTGCCCAAATGTTTTATAGTCCAACATTCGTTAATTCTCCGATTTCTAATCCTGAAGATATTAATTCGTTTGCACTCGCAATTAAGTTAGCTGAAAAAATTGGTAGTCTAATTTGTATTGGTGTAGATCCAGATGCAGATCGAATGGCAATATGCATCAAACATCAAAATAAATGAAGATTAATTAGTGGTAATGAAATGGGCATCATTTACACTTACTATGTTTTAAAGAAGCGTAAATTTATAAAGAAACCATATGTTGTGTCTTCGTATGTCTCCACCAATTTAATTGATTGCATAATTAAAAAATATGGTGGCAAAGTATATCGTACCGGCACTGGTTTTAAATGAATGGGCGCCAAGATTACTGAAATAGGTAATAAAGAATCTTTTGTAGTTGCTTTTGAAGAAGCCATTGGTGCATTAAACACAACTATTAATCGTGATAAAGATTCTTTTACTGCATCAGCATTAGCTTTAGAAATATACGCAGTTTATCAAAAACAAGGAATGGATTTCATTGATGTTCTTGAAAAAGAAATTTATCCTCAATATGGTCAATGGTTTGGCAAAACTGTGGCATACAATTATGACATGCTTAATTGAAAACCAGTAATTGAACAGAAAATGCAAATGTTAAAAAAATACAAAAATAAAACGATTGGTGATTTAACTATTACAAGCAAATATTGAAATCTCAAAGGCGATTGTTTAGAATGACATTTAATAAATGGCGGATGAATTAAATTTCGAATGAGTGGTACTGAACCTAAATTTAAAATCTATTACAATTTATTCGGTGACACACAATCATCTTTAACTAATCAATATAATAAGCTTAATACCATCTTTCAAAAGATGTTAATGGAGAAATAGAATATGAAACAATACATTTTAGGAAATTGAAAAATGTTTAAAACAAAAAATGAAATTCAATCATTTTGTCATGAATTTAATAATTTATGAAATCATGATGCAAATTTATCAAACCTACCAATCATTGTTGGCATTGCTCCGACATATGTAGGTTTAAGTATTTTCCAAACATTAAATAAAACTACAACAAATGTTATTGCCCAAAATGCTAATGCAAATATTAGTGGGGCGTTTACAAGTGAAGTTTCTTTTAATATGTTGAAAGATTTAGATGTTAATATGGTATTGATTGGTCACTCTGAAGTGCGTTCTCACTTACATGAGACAGATACCATAATTAATAAAAAAAACCAGGTTTTACTAGAACAAAATATGACACCTATTCTATGCATAGGCGAAACCTTAAATGAATTTGAAAGTGGGCAAACCATTAATGTTTTGCAAAAACAATTAGAGCTTGCATTGCAAAATATTAATCCAAGTAAAATTACCCAACTCATTATTGCTTATGAACCAGTTTGGGCAATTGGTACTGGTAAAACTGCTACTGCTGAATTAATTCAAAAAACATTTCATGAGATAAAAAAGATTCTACAAAATTTAGTTAAAGAAAATGTAGATAAGATTCCTTTATTATATGGAGGCAGTGTTAATGAAAAAAACGCAGCCGAGATCTTACGTATTCAACATGTTAATGGAGTACTAGTTGGTGGGGCATCACTTGATCCACAAAAATTTTATGACATTATCCGTTCATCTCCTAATTATCAAAAATTTACACAAGGTCAATAATGAAAAAAGTTATTTTAATAATCATGGATGGTATAGGTTTAAGAAGCACACGTTCTGGTAATGCGGTTGCTTTAGCTAATAAACCAAATATTGATATGCTAATGCAAAAATACGCTCACACACAATTGTTGGCATCAGAGGAAGCAGTTGGTTTACCAAAAGGGCAAATGGGCAATTCTGAAGTTGGTCATTTAAATATTGGTGCAGGAAGAATTGTTTATACTGGCCTATCATTAATTAATAAATCATTACAAGAAGGCACTTTTTATTCAAACAAAGCATTCTTGGCTGCGATTACACATGTACAAAAACATCGTAGTAAATTACACATTATGGGTTTGGCAAGTTTTGGGGGTGTGCATTCTAATTTAGAACATATTTTAGCCTTATTTAAATTAGCTAAAGATCATAATATTGATACTATCTTTCATGCTTTTGGTGACGGTAGGGATGTGCCACCAAAAACATTATTAACTGATTTTCAAAACACAATTTTACCAGCACTACAAGCAAATAATATTAAATTGGGAGTGATTGCGGGACGTTATTATGCCATGGATCGTGACAAAAGATGAGAACGCGTTGAAAAGGCATACCAAGCATTACTAGGGGAGGTTACTAATAAATTTCCTGATCCTATCCAATACATTAACTCAATGTATGAGCAAAATGTTACTGATGAATTTATAGTCCCCGCTTTAAATGGAGCATATGAAAAATCAAGCATCACATTAAATGACAATGATGCAGTTATTTTTGCTAATTTCCGTCCAGATCGTGCTCGAGAATTATCCCACCTAATTTACAATTCAACATATTATGAATATCAACCAAAAAAACGTTGTCATAATTTGTATTTTGTCACCATGATGAATTATGAAGGTATTCAACCATCCATGGTAGCTTATCCACCAATTGAATTAAAGAATGCTTTAGGTGAAATTATTGCCAAGCATCAATTACGTCAATTACGGATTGCAGAGACAGAAAAATATGCACATGTCACTTTCTTTTTTGATGGGGGAATTGAAATCTCATATCCCCATGAAACTAAAATTATTGTTCCTTCACCAAAGATTGCCACCTATGATTTAAAACCAGAAATGTCCGCACAAGAAGTCTGCGACAAATTAATATCTAACATGCCAAACAATGATGTCATCATTTGTAATTTTGCTAATGGTGACATGGTTGGACATACTGGAAATTTAGATGCAACAATTAAAGCGGTAGAAGTCGTTGACCAAATGATTGGTAAAATTTATCAACAGGCACAAAATCATAAATTTACAATGTTTGTTACTGCAGATCATGGAAATGCAGATGAGGAAATTGATCAACACGGTCATAAAGTTACTGCACATACCTTAAGTCCGGTACCTTTCATTGTTACAGACGATCATGTTAAACTTAATGACGGTGGTAAATTGAGTAATATTGCTCCAACCATCTTAGATTACATGAGCATAGACATCCCTTCAGAAATGGATCAACCATCATTACTAAAAAAATAATAATTCAGAAAATTAAACCTAAATATATAATGAAAAGTTGATATGGTGAGTATGAGCCCATATATTCATAATATCAAATAATAATTTTCGGGAAGTAGCTTAGCTTGGTAGAGCACCTGGTTTGGGACCAGGGGGTCGCAGGTTCGAATCCTGTCTTCCCGACCAGATGGCAGGGTATCTCAGTTGGTTAGAGAACTCGGCTCATACCCGGGGTGTCGTGAGTTCGACCCTCACCCCTGCTACCATAATGGGAGCTTTAGCTCAATTGGTTAGAGCCCCCGACTCATAATCGGTTGGTTATAGGTTCGAGTCCTATAAGCTCCACCATGTCAAAATAAAATTGTCTTAAAAAAGAATTCTTCACTTTCGTAAGAATTCTTTTTAAATTTTTATAAATGCTTATTTAATTTTTAAGTAAAGAAATTTAATAATTATTACGATATTGCTTTTTTCTTGCGCGTGTGAAAATTAACTCTTATAGATTAATCTTTACTATTCAATAAAAGATTAATAGCTCATTGCATGTGTTATACGGGCGAGGACTACAAAAAAAATGAGCATTAAAAAATATTAATAAAGAAATTAGTATTAAGCGAAAATTAATTACGTTGCTTGGGGTAACAGCATGCATGGGTATGGGAGCGTCTATGATTAGTGTTTCATGTACTCAAGGCGACTTACCCAATGTAAATATAAGTGTTAATGTTTTTAGCTTAGGAGTAAACGGAACATCAGGCCTTATATTAACCACTCAATTAACATTTTATGTTTCAGAAAAAATTGCTGGTTTGTCGCGCCAAAATGACATTGTTGTATCAAACAAAGCAGTTGTCATTACAGCTGTTAATTACAATATCAATGATCATAGATATACTTTAGATATAGAAGGCGCATGAACAAACGGAACTTTAATTAGCTTAACCATTAACAAGTCTGGATATGATATTACAGGAACACTGCGAACAACAATATGATGAACGACGAATATTACGGTTAATAGTTTACAATCAATACGGAAGATCAAATACTTCCACAACCGCTGAATTGTCCTTTAATGTTTCTCAACAAATTGCTTGTTTAAAACAAGCTACATTACAATTTTAGTTGATACGGGCAATGAAGTGTATCTCAAAGATGTTACTTATAATATCAATAATAATAAATATACATTTGCTCATCATAGGCACGTGAACAGATGGAACTTCAGTTAGTGTAACAATCAATAAAACTGGATACAACATCATAGGGACACGGCAAACAACAGTATGATGAGCAATGAGTTAGTGCTAATAATTTACGAGTAAGTAGCAAAGCATACCCGAGTTCAAGAATTTAACTTTACAACAACAATATGAGCAGCAACGGATGTTAAGATTTAAAATTTGACAGCAAACGGGCATACCAAATGCTAACGAAATAACTTAATTGATCTTTATAGTTTCTAAAGAAATCATTTATATAATTCAAGCATGCCACGTAAACATTTAGTTGCTAATCAAACCAATCGTAGACAACAATTACAAGCAAAATTATGACAAAAATTAGCACGTGAAATTAAAGCTGCTGTTAAAGTTGGTGGGCCAAATATTGAAGCCAATCCGCGTTTAAAAGCAGCCGTAGATAAAGCATTACAAAATAATTTGTCGCGTGAATCCATTGAACGAAATATCAATGGTTCAAATAAAGAAAATGACCAAATGGAATTAAAAGAATTTGAATGTTATGGTCCCAACGGTTTGCAACTAGTAATTAGTGCATTAACCAACAATATTAATCGTACCATTAGTAATCTTAATAGTTATCTAACTAAATTACACGGACAAATAGCGAAACCTAATAGTGTGAAAATTTTCTTTGATAATGTCGGATACATCGCGGTTTATAAAAAAGCAAATAATGATGTTGATAAAATTATGGAATTAACTTTACCATGTAATGTTATTGATGTGATTGAACAAGCTGACGCCATTGAAATTAAAACTGTCCCAGCAGATTTTTATAAAACTAAAGATATTTTAAAAAGGAATCAAATTGAAATATTAGATGCCGAAATTAAATTATTACCACAGAACCCCATTAATGGATTAAATCTAGATGATAAAAGGCGATTAGAAAAATTTATTGATGCTTGTGATCAAGATGATGATATCCAATGAATCGTTACAAATTATGAAGGTGATTAATGAAAGTTTAAAAATGTTACTGATATAATTCCCAATCAAGGAAATCAAAATGTTCAGAAAGCAAATCACTAAATATTCTAAATTAAGTACTAACACGATTCGTCTATTAGCCGTAGAAGCCATTACTAAAGCAAAATCTGGTCACCCCGGAATAGCTTTAGGAGCTGCACCAATCATGTATGCTCTATTTCGTAATCATTTATGCGTCAACATTGAAGAACCAACATATTTTAATCGCGATCGTTTTGTCTTATCAGCAGGTCACGGAAGTGCTTTATTGTATGCGACGATGCTCATCGCTGGTTACAAATCAATTAGCATGGATGATTTAAAAAAATTTCGTCAATTAAATTCTAAATGCCCAGGACATCCTGAAAATCATATTTTACAGGGAGTTGAAGTTGGTACAGGCCCATTAGGCCAAGGTATTGCTATGGGAGTGGGTATGGCGATTGCTGAAAGCAAACTGGCCAATAAATTTAATAAATATTTTAATTTCATCAATCACCATACTTATGTTTTATTTGGCGATGGTTGTTTAGAAGAGGGTGTGGCTCAAGAAGCAATTGCCTTAGCAGGAAGATTAAAATTAAACAAATTAATTATGCTATATGATTCAAATCACATTCAGTTGGATGGAAAAGTAACCGATTCTACCAAATATGATGTTAAGAAATTATTTAAAGCATATGATTGAGACTATATTAAAGTACCTAATGCTAACCACACTTGAGCAGTTTCTGCAGCGGTAGCTAAAGCAAAGTTAAATTCAAAACCAACGGTTATTGAATGTAACACGATTATTGGTTATGGTAGTCGTTTCCAAAATACGAATAGTGTGCACGGAACACCGTTGACTGAAGACCAAATTCAAGAATTACGCAATAATTTAAATTATAAAGTTGAACCATTTGTGATTCACCAAAGTGTTCAACAAGACATGAATATTTTTCGTAAACGAGGGATTGAAGCTCATCGACAATTTAATATGAATTTACAGAAACTTGAAGGTAAAGATATTAATCTGTACAATCAATTCATTAAATTAAGTAAGAATCAGTTTGATTTTGATTTGAACTGATACAAAAATTTTACCATTATACCAGAAGTTGCTACTCGTAATTTATTAAGTGATGTATTACAACCGGTATTAGAAAATAACGACACTATCATGGTGGGGGCAGCAGATTTAACAGCCTCCACTTTAATAACTCACAAAAAATCAATTGCATTTGACGATAAGAATAAAAATGGCCAAAACATTTATTATGGGGTGCGTGAATTTGCTATGGCAGCTATTAATAACGGAATTACCATTCATGGTGGTTGCAAGGCCATTACCTCAACCTTTTTATCCTTTAGTGATTACAACAAAAATGCGATTAGATTAGCAGCGATTAATCATATTCCTGCAGTGAATGTATTTAGTCATGATAGCATTACTGTAGGTGAAGATGGACCAACCCATCAACCAATCGAACAAATTCCTACACTACGTTTGATTCCCAATCATTACGTATTTAGACCAGCTAATCTAACAGAATGTCAATTAGCGATGTCATACGCAATTAAATCTGTTGACAAACCTATTACCATTATTACTTCAAGAGGTAACTTTAAACAATTTCCTTCAGATATGAATGAAGCTAAATTGGGAGGTTATGTAATTCATCCAGTCAATAAACATAATCTGAACATTATTGCTACTGGAAGTGAAGTACCAACAGCAATTGAAGTAAGTGAATTGCTTAAAAACAATAAGATTGAAGCGAGGGTGATTTCCATACCATCGATCGAATTGTTTGAAGCGCAAGGATCTAACTACAAAGCAAGCATATTGGATAATAAACCAATTGTAAGTATTGAATTAGCATCAACTGCTCCATGATATAAATATGCAGATTTAACCATTGGGATTGATCAATTTGGTAAATCTGGCAAACCAGTAGATTTAATTAACTTTTTTGATTTGACACCACAAAAAATAACTAATAAAATTATTGAGTGATACCAAACTTTAAAATAAGGAGTTAACTATGGGTGGAGGAGTGATAGCTGGTTTAGTACTTGGACCAGTTCTTGGATTGATAGTTGGAGGTTTATTAGGTTTTTATATTGCAACTAAAATGTTTAAAAAACAAATGCGTGAGAATCCTCCTATTACCGAAGATCAAATTCGGGCAATGTATGCACAAATGGGACGTAAACCATCAGAGCAACAAATTCGTCAAATCATGAATATGATGAAAAGTCAGGGTAAGAAATAGCGTTTAAAATAATTTTTTATAGCTTATCTACAGTTTAAAAACATCTGTTGCTGTAATTTTTTTAACTGCTTCTTGTTTAATGGTTGGTTGTTGTTTACCAACATATTTTTCATATAAAGCATATAAATTTTTATCTTTACTATCGCCAATAAATTTTATTTCACCGTTGTCAATTACAATAACATGATCTGCATATTTTTGGATCTCATCTAAATTATGGGTAGAAATAAAAATGGTTTTCTTTAATTTTTTTAAAGTTTGCACGATATCATAAAATACCAAGCGAGCATCGGGATCCATATTTTCTGTTGGTTCATCCATAATTAATAAACTGGGTTTATTAATTAAAGCTTGGATGATAAGTAACTTTTTCTTTTGACCACTGGATAATTTGGTTAAGCGAATATTTTCTAGGTTCTCTATGTTGAATAATTTATAAAGCTTTTGTGTGATACTTTCAATGTATTGTGAATCTAAATGATAATACTCATTCAAGCATTTTAGAAAACGTTTAACTTTGATCTTAGGAAAATTTTCTTTTTCTGGAACATAACCTAAAATGTAATGACTCATGGGATTTTTAGCATCAATCCCTTTAATGGTAATTTTGCCTTGAGTGTAGGGATATAAACCGACAATTGACTTAATGGTGGTAGTTTTGCCAGCACCATTAGCTCCAATGAAAGCACAGAGTGACCCTTCTTCAATGGTAAATGAAACGTTCTTTAAAATTGGTTTTTCATTCATTGAAATTGATAGGTTTTCAACTTTTAACATTGTTGTCATATTAATTAGACCCTCACATACATTTTTTGGAATATAGAATTAGCAGAACACATAAATGAAATTGTGAGTGCACCAAATACAACACTAGGGACAACTAAATATTCGACATTGAGATTTGGTTGAGTTCCAATTGCTGTCATAATTATTTCATAACTAAAATAAGTTAATATACAAACAATTACTACTACGATTGTTATTAAGGCATCTTTTTTAACAAACGATTTAAAAAAAATAGCATTAGCAACTGCGAAATTTCAAGCTAAGATTGGGGGGATGAACACAACTAGTCAAGAAAAGTTTTCAACATTCGGAATGGAGTAATCATCTTTAATGAGAAAATACAATATGTTAATTAATATTAGTACAATGGTTACTATGAGTACGAGTGAACTAGCAATCAATGATGCAAAAAATTTGGCAGTCAAATAAACTTTACGACTTACTGGACGCGTTAAAATAAATGTCATTTCGTTATAGTCTAATCCGTTGATTGTTGTGATTACGGCAAATAGTGCAATCATTAATGAAGTGGAATAAAACATATTGGGTAATACTTTCTCGCCAACTTGTGTTGGAAGAATTAACGGTAAAAATAAAATAGAGAATAGCATAATGCCGACAATCACTGCAAAAGTTATTCAAGTTGATGGCTGTGAAAAAGTATTGGAAATCGTTTGTTTAAACACTATCTTAAAATTATTTGTTTGCTTCATTATTGTGAATATAATACCATAAATTATAAAGAAAGAGATACAACAATGCCAAAAATATTGTTATTGTGTTCTGCTGGTATGAGTACAAGCATGCTAGTTAAAAAGATGAAAGAAGATGCTCGCACAAATGGCTGAGATTGATACATTGAAGCTAAAGGCATGGGTGAATCTAAGGGAGAATTAAATAATTGAGATTTAATTATGCTTGGACCTCAAGTGTCTTATGCTTTAAATGATGTCAAATCATTAACTTCCAAACCAGTTGTCATAATTCCTGGAGCTGTTTATGCAATTGCTAAAGGCAGCGAAGCGAATGCGATTGTTAAAAAAACTTTAAATATCTAATTAACGAAAATGTCGCCGAATAATACATTTGTCCAACAAAAAAAACCAAATAAGTTATTAGTTTTTGTTAAAAACAAAGTGTTGCCAGCGTTAGTAAAATTTGGTAACGCTAGACATGTTGCAGGGATTCGTGATGCTTTTGGTACAATGATTCCCCTCATTATTGCTGGTAGTATTGGTATTTTAATTAGTAGTATTGTTTTTGGTGGTAATGGGAGTGGTTATGTTTCCCTTTTTGGTTTAATTTGTAAATTAGCTAATCCACATTTAGCTTGATCCCAAATTAGTGAAAAATTGGGTGACACTACTAATGTTTGAGGAAAAGTTTCTACCATTTTTGCTAGCGCTTTCACCATGATGTCATCTGTGACGATTGGTATGATGTCGATTTATTTTGCTTTTTTATACGCTTATTTTTTAGCTCAAAGTAAAAAAAATAAAACACCGATTATTGCTGGTTTGTTATCAATCGGTGCTTTCATTTTAATTTGCATGGGACAAATTAATTTTTTTATGGATGCAAAAGGTTTGATTACTGCCATTATTTTTACCATTATTACCACAGAAATTTTTTGTAAATTATGTAATGTTCGTGCTTTTAATTTAAAATTGCCTGATTCAGTACCTCCAGCAGTAGGTAAATCATTTCAAGTATTTTTACCAGCTGTTTTTACTTTGGGTATTTTAGCTATATTGAATATAGTGATTTTGGCACCAGCGATTGTGACTAATGGATTAAATGTTACTTCAATGCAATATGCAACACTAGATGGCGTCAATAATGTTTTACCTTGAGGGATAGATGTTTCAGCATGAGATGGTACCCAATGAGCATCTTCAAATCCGGATTTAATTAAAACGTTGGCTGACAAACTCAATGGTAATCATGCGGATTTTGCAGGATGAATCAGTACTTTGTCGTCTTCTGATAATGCTTTTGTAACCACAGCCATTGCTTATGTTACACCAAGTATTAATTTTGCTGGATCTTTAGCTTCAATCACTAGTCATGCACGCATGACATTAATTTGGGATCCAACATTAGCCAGTGGTGTAGGTGACTATGTTGCTTCCTTGAATTGGCAATACATTGCTATTGGTTCATCTGCATTTGGTTGAGGTGAAGCTATCTATCAATTCTTCACCTCTTGATTTATTGGTTTTGCAACTAGTAGCGGTGGTTTGGGATTAGCAATTATTTTCTGTTTCTTTGTTTCGTTTTTTTGATTCTTCGGTGTCCATGGTTCTAATGTCATGGCAGGAATTTTTGAACCAATCTGATGAATGATTTTGGGAATAAACACAGCATTAATTACTAGTATGGGTTATCCAAATGCGGTTAATACAGGTAGTCTTGGTATTTTTACCAAGCCATTTTTTGATTCTTATATGTACATTGGTGGTAGTGGGGCAACTTTAGGATTATTAGTAGCAACGTTTGCTGTTTCTAAAAGACGCGATTTAAAAGAAATAGCTAAATATGCAACACCAGCTGGTGTATTTCAAATTAATGAACCTACTATTTTTGGTTATCCGTTAATTTTAAATCCGGTTTATGTTACACCTTTCATAATTGCCCCAATTGCTAATTTAATGGTTGCTTGAATTTTTTCTCCAGAAGTACTAAACTTTGTTAATTATTCTTACATTGCTATTCCATGAACGACACCTTGGATTTTGGGAGGTGTATTAACTTCTTTAGATCCACGTGCTTTAGTCCCAGCAATTATTTGCTTTGCAATTGATCTAACACTTTATTTACCATTTGTGTTCTTAGATAATCGTTTATTTTTCAAACGAATCAAACTTTCAGATCGAGATTTATATTTCAAAGAATTACGCTATTCCTATAACGCCAAAGATCATTACATAACACAAACTGAAGAAAAATATCAAGCTAAAATTCAAAAAGCTAACAATGTCGTTACAATCGCTAACAACCGTAATGAATTTATTAAATCCTTACGTTTAAAACAAGCACGGAAAGATTCAATTGTTAGCAAAAACCTTCATAAAGCAGAATTACGTAAGACTAAATTATTAAAAGAGGCTGAAGATTATAAGAAAAACCGTAATCAACGATATAATCTCATAGAAAACAAACTAACTTTACGTAATAAAAATTTGGTTAAGAAGATCAATCAAAAATATTGGAGGTTGTACAAGAAAACAAATTTACACAATAATATTTCTCAACGTTCAATAAGAATTAAGGAAACCAATCTTGATTTATTAAATATTTTGTCAGAAACAACTGCTAATGTTTAAGTTGAATATTGCTTTTGTTGGTGCAGGTAGAATAGTTGATTGATTTATTAACGATGTAAAACCTAGCAAATGTGCTAAAAACATTAAACTAATTGGGATTTGAAATCATCATTTAGAAAAAGCAATTACCAAACAAAAAAAATATCACATTGCAAAAGTTTATCAAACATTTACACATTTAATCGAAGATAAAAAAAACTATAACCTGGTTTATGTTGGTACAGCTGATTTACACCATTATGAATATGTAAAAATTTTACTTAAAAATAAAATCAATGTGTTCTGTGAAAAACCATTAACCACAAGTTTTTCACAAACTAGTGAGTTATATAAACTGGCTAAACAAAACAATGTTTTACTTTTTGAAGGGATAAAAACTGGATTCTCACCAATCTATGTAAAAGTAAAGTCATTACTTAAAGAAAAGGTGTTAGGTAAAATTTGTTATGTAATTGCAAGCCATGCTAAAGTTTCTACATCCCAAAAAGTTCCCAATCCTCCTTCTAATGCTAAAATTGCTGGTTTCCATCGTGCAGGAGCACTTTATGAATTATTTCAAGTATTAGATATTTGTGGTAAAGTTAAAACTTTAACCTTTATGAATAATCATTATCAACACAACACTAGTGCAATTAGCACGAGCGTCTTAAATATGCGACACCAAAACGGCATTATTTCTACAGCTTTTGGTAGTGATGAATTTTCGGATGATTTATCAACTAAAATATGTGGCACTAAAGGTGTGATTATTTTGGGAGGCAATATTAAGAAATATCATCAAGATTACCATAAAGATTCATCCCATTTTGCTTATTCCTATCGTTGATTTGACAATCAACAACACTTAGTTAAAGAAGAAACTATGGTTGTTAAAACAGTTGGTGAAGGCTTGGTTAAAGAAATTGAACATGTTTATGAATTAATGAAAGATCATAAAAAAACAAGCCCGATTGTTACGCCAAAAATTTCAATGCAAATTGCTAAAATTATTGATTGCAGCAATGAAGTAAATGATCAAAAAGTAATTAATTTAAAATAAATATGAAAATCACAAACGAACATTTGGTTACCGATCAATGAGAAATTGACAAATGAGATCAATATTTCGTTGAAGAGAACAAGAAACTAGACACTAAAATATATTCTTCAGTTTTAGAAGAGCGCTTACGAACTAATAAAATTATCAAAAGCTTTAGAATTAAAAAAACGGTCGAACCAGTTTGACCAGTTTTCATTCAACAATTAGTGCAAGATTTAAATCCATCAATCAAATTATTTGAAATTAAAACAGCTGGATATTATCGTTCACAAAATAACATTGTTTTTAAGGTATTAGAATATAAAATACATGAATCATTTTGTATTCAATGATTTGCCAATAAACAACGGATTAATCGAAATATTCTTGTTAGCCATAATAGTAAGTCAACCAAAATTACTTATGTTGATATTACCAAAGGGCCAACTAGTGTACAAGGTTATTTTGAAAGACGAATTAAGAATGTTTATGTTAAAAGACAACGCTCGGCTTTTAAAGTTCAAAAATTAAAATTAAAAATTGCTTTAGGGTTAATTCCTGATAGGAAAATATCATGGGTGCAATTGAAAATTGATAAAATTTTGAAACGTTCAGCCGATAAATATTAAATAAGTGGAAATCTAAGCAAATTTAATTTTAAATTTTAAATTTTGTTTATCATCAATTTCAATGATGCCATAACTTTTTTCAAATGAAGCTTTGCGAGGTAAACTAATGGAACCTGGATTAAAAAGAAATGGTTTATGGGTGGTGTCGATGAAATCTTTATGAGAATGACCAAAAATTACGATATCTGCTTTATTTGTAACACCAAATTCTCTTAATTTTTCATATCATTTTGTTTCATTTCAAGATCAATATTGGTGTCCATGAATCAAAAGAAATCTATAACCGCTATATGAAAATAAATCAATGTCTTTTCAATCATAATCATTATTACCATTTATAAAATGATGGAAATATTGTTTCATGGTTAAAAGAGAAGTACAATAATCTCCAGCATGGATGACTAAGTCTGCAGCTTCTTTTTCAATGATTTTCATCATCAAATTATTTGACCCATGACTATCAGAAATAACTAAAATTCGTTTTTGCATATTTAACCTAGTTTATCCTTAATTAATTTAGCGACGTGTTCATTAACATATTGAGAGAGTTCATGTACAGAAGCGTTTTTAATGTTAGCAATATTATCATAATGTGTTAGTAGTTTTTCAATACTTTTTTTACCTAAACCAGGAATTTCATCAAGTAAAGATTTAAAAGCTGAATCTTTAAACCTTTGTCTAAAAAAAGTTATGGTATAGCGGTGAACTTCTTCTTGTATGCTAAGCAGATATAAATAAATTGGTGTATGTTTCTCCAAAGTGACTTGCTTTTTATCTGGCAAGATAATTTTATTAGTCTTATGTAATTTATCTTTAACTAAACCAATAACCGGAATAATCTTGTGTAAGTTTAATTCTTGCAAAGCTTTGGTGGCAGCCCTCATCTGAATTAATCCGCCATCTACAATGATAAGGTTAGGTAAGTTTGTTAAACGTGTACGCAATACATTCATATACTGTCTTTTAATTACTTCATACATTGACGCATAATCGGAATTGGAATCAACATTTTTGATAATGAACTTGCGGTATAAATTTTTAGAAAAATTGCCATCCTCTAAAGCAATCATCCCACCAACCTTATCTTTACCAAATAAATTAGATATGTCAAATACATGAATGAGAGTAAGATTATCCATTGATAGTCTTTGTTTTAATTCATTTAAAGCACCACTAGTTTGTTGTTTATGTTGTTTATAAACTAAATAGTTAGTTGCCATATAGTTTTTGGCATTATCAGCAGCATTTTGTAAAATCAATTTATGTTTACCAGAAAACGGTTTAATAAAATCTAAACCAATTAATTTAGTTAGTTGGTTTAAAGTGAGTTTATCTAAGTTCACATAACATTTTTTGGGGAAATTATATGTGTGGTAATAATATTGCACTAAATAGTTGCTTAAAAGTTCTTCAACATCATCATAAATTTCTCCAATTTGTTGATGTTTGGTTAAAAGTTTTCCACCCACATATGAAAAAATGACTATTGCGATTAAATCATTTTTGATGTAATAACCTACGACATCTTCATTCACTAATGATCGTAAGTTAACAGTTTGGCTTAATGACATTTCTTTAGAAACATTTTTAATTTGGGTAATTAAATTTAAATTACGTTGTGCTTCTTCATAATTTAAATTACTAGCAGCTTGCTTTTCCAAATTAGTTAAATGTTCAATGATTTTTTTAGGTTTACCTTTAAAAAAATCATCAACCTGTTGGATATAGGGTAAATATGCAGTCGGAGGGATATTTTTAATGCAAGGGGCTAAGCATTGATTAATGTCATAGTAAAGACATTTTGTTTTAGGAAGGCGAAAACATTTACGGAACGGAAATAAACTTTGTAAAAGATTATATGTATCGTAACGATTACTTTTGGGTGTAGCAAAAGGTCCATAATAACTACCTTTAATCTTTTGATAATCACGGGCGTATAGTAAACGGGGATGAGTTTCAGAAGTTAATAAAATATATGGATAACTAGCACCATTTTTAAGCAATACATTGTATTTAGGACGATATTTACGAATTAAATTAGCTTCTAAGATTAATGATTCAATTTCGTTTTGTACAACAATAAAATCTATATCTACTATGTGAGCAACTAAGAGCATGGTTTTATCATTATTAGCAACGTTGAAATATTGATGCGTGCGATTAAATAAATTTTTTGCCTTACCTACATAAATAATTTGATCATATTTATTTTTCCATAAATAAACACCTGGTTTTTTAGGAAGATTTTGTAATTTGTACCTTAGTCGTTGATTAATCATTTTGTATTTCATTTTTTTAATTTTAATATTCGTTCTAAAGAAACATAAAGTAAATAGTCATCGTATGATTTAAATGAATAAATATTGTGTGCAGTAAAAATGAGCAATCCTTGTGGAGAAATTTTAAAATTCATAATCTCATCAAAATTTATGGTAAATATTTCCAATCCGCTACTTAATAATATTTTGTGAGTAGTAATAAATAACTCACCATTAAGTTTAGTAGGTATTAATCGCTTGTTGACCAATCGATAAAAACCAACATTTTCATATTTGTAATACACTTCTTCGTTTCGTGCAGTAGAAAAATCTACAATGAGATTTTTTAAATTACGAATTTTAGCGAATACAACCCCTTGATAATGGTTTAAATATTCCTGTTCATACGCATTCAATTCGTGCGTGAGTCTTAATTTATGAATCAAAGATTCTAAACGCGTCACATAATTCTTATCATAGAATTCATTTAAACGCATTCAGTGTTTAAGCAATTCAAAACGATATCTTATGAAATGCTTTTCGTTGTGAATGTCATACATTTTTTTAACTTTTCTGCTTGAAAAATCTGATAATTTGTCATTTAAAAAAAATGGTTTAATTTGTAACTTATAAATTTGATATTCAAAATCATTAGAAGTTCTTTCAAATAATTTAACTAATTTCATAGCAAAATTATATATCCAATTAACTATAATCCTTGCGTGTATTGGGATGAACGAGATTTACGTTATTTTAAAAAAATTTACGCCAATGTTTTGGCACGCAAGACACCATATTTTCGTCGACCACTAACAATTAATCATCAGTCAACCAATATTAAAATCATTAAAGTCAACAAAAATTACAGTTATTTGGAAAAATTTGGTGGTTTATCAACATTGCATAATCATCTATGTTATTTAATTCAACATGCAAAAAAAATTGATACTTTTCTCTTTAATTGTCATGTGGATATTATTGCAACTGATATTGCTCATCATGTAGTTGATATTTTTACAGATGTTGCACCTAACAACATTTTACATTTTTCTAAGAATGCACATAATATTTGGATATTCACTGTTGGGGCAATTAATTTCTTTCAAATTAAAATTCAAGATTTAGTTTACACTCATTAATACTATTTAATGTCGACACGCATATAAGTAATTATTGACAAAGCAAAGAACAATAAAGCAAAACTTACTCAAAAAATCGTTAAATCACTATTATTGTAATATTTGTAATGATCATAAGGATAGATGCTACTAAAAACATCGCTGGAATTAATTTCGTTATTGTTTCCAGCACTATTTAATATATTAAATAAATAGTTAGAGTTTGCATATTCAAAATTATCTACATGGTCGCTTTTAAAAGTAGAAAAGGTTATTGAATGAGTAAAACCTGTCATTTTTGTACTAAAATCTCAAACGCTCATGGCATAGTTAATTTCTGAGAGCAATTGCATTGTTTGATCAGTTTCTTCCGGTGACATCAAACGATCATAAATAGAGTCTGGTTCTTTGTCAGTTCATTGATTAATAGGCGGAAGCCCAGAAGTAGGATCAGCTTGATATTCTGTGATGGCTTCATTAATTTTATTTCATAAAGCAGTTTGTAAATCTTGCATAATTAAATATCAAACCTCTAAATAATCTAAATTCATGGAATTGTCATAATTGTGATCGTCTTTTTGGACTTTGTAAGGCAAAATAAAATCAGGGTTTTCATAATATATTAATGATTCTTCATTTTCAAATAAATCTTTAGGAAATTTAACATGTAAATCATGTTCTGATTTTGTTCCGACTGATTCGACTTCTCCATTGTTGTAATATCCATACCCATCTTTTTCTAAACTATTAACATATTCACGTATTTTCGATTCATTTGGATAACGAGTGATATCATTGATTGATCAAAATTGTGAATTGGATAAATTTAAAATACTTGCATTTTTTGATGGGATTGTATAGACAAAATCTTCGCTTGTTGCACCAGCCAAATTATAAGTATCTAACACATTTAGTGGGAAGCCATAAATTCTTCATTTTACTCTTTTGATTTGATCTTTAACCACTCCAACAAATCTTAATCATGGATAAGAATTGTTAGTAGGATTTTCATAAATAGGTTTTTGGCTTGTTAAATAATATTTCTCGTTAATATCTGAGCCATAAGCACTGTTGGTATCGTTTTTAGCGTAATCGGTAAAGCTATGAAATAAACTAGATAATTGTTGCCCAACATTAATATAAGATACAAGGGCACCGGTAGCGTGTGCATTACCACGGTTAACATAATATGCTGTGTTTCAATTTTGATCATCATCATCATGATCATCGGTTAAAAAACGAACATTATTGGCGTACACTCCTGTGTGCATTTTGCCATCAATACCAACATAATTCATACTATTTAAATAGATGGAATATTGATTGATAACATATTTATTAGGTGTAATACTTAAAATTGGGACTAACATGTAAATAATATTAAATATAACAGCGACACCAATGGTTGAGACCATAATAATAATTTTGCCTGATATAACACTTAGTAAAATTGCAATTGCGCCAAAAAGCAAGCAAACAATTAAAGTTCCCATCAATAAACCTAATAACATTTCAGTCAATTCTGACATATTGATACCATTAGGATTACTAGCTAAATTAAATTTGCCAAAGCCTAAT
Organism: Mycoplasmataceae bacterium; assembly: GCA_031275175.1. Taxonomy (GTDB): domain Bacteria; phylum Bacillota_I; class Bacilli_A; order Mycoplasmatales; family Mycoplasmoidaceae; genus Malacoplasma_A. The sequence goes on along the minus strand of JAISPD010000007.1, from coordinate 28,756 downwards.
GTACCTATCATAATCAACATGGAAACAGCAATCATGATGAGCGTCATATTGCCAAAACAAATAAATTTAGTAACAATAATCTTCCATCGAGCAATCGGCTTAGACATAATGATTAGTTCACTGCCATCTTCTTTGCTGTCACGGAATATGACTACGGCCATAATTGAACAAGAAATTGAAATAATCAAAGTGGAAAAACTTTGTAAATCAATGATTGAATTATTTCATAAAGCGGTAGGACTAATTTTAACTATTAGAGGTACGAGAATTAGGATTAAAAATAAAAATAGCCAATATAATCCGATTGATATTCAAACAGATTGACGCTTAAACACATAATTTTGTAAATAACGGAAGTATCGCACCATGTTTTATCCTTTTTGAGTGTCAACCGAACCCTTAATTACCAATTTGTTATAAACTTCATCTAATGTTGGTTCAACCTTAGTAAATTTAGTAAAAGTTATATTGTGCTTAATTAAATTTTTTTGAAAGATGGTAACTTTAGTCGAATCGCTAAAGACAGCGACAATAGTTTTGTCTTCTGGGCGCCAGCTATATTTTATTTTTTCTTTTTTTAAGAATGCTTTTGTAAATTCGTTATTATCGGTTGATATTTCATATTGGTGTTTAAAAAATTTTGTCATTAATGTTTTTTTATCACCATCATAAATGATTTTCCCACCATCTAAGATAGTAACGGAATTGGCGTATAAGTCTAATTCGGCCAACACATGGCTTGAAATAAAAATTGCCTTGTCTCTTTTTAACAAGCCCTTCAAAATGTTAAAGAATTCATTGCGTGCTTTGGGGTCTAAATTAGCCACTGGCTCATCCATAACGATGATATCTGGGTCATGAATTAAAGCTTGCGCTAATAGTATTTTTTTCTTTTGGCCACTTGAAAAGTTATTAGGTGATTTATTACGTAAGCTTCACATTCGTAAATCACGTAATTTATTAATGGAAAATTCTTTTGATTGTTTACGTGTCAAACCAGAAAGCATGGTCATTCATTGTAAATATTTGATGGCTGAAATTTTTTCAGGGAAGCGAGCATTTTCTGGAATGTACCCCAATTTCTTTTTGGCTTCCTCTTTATTATTGCGAATCCCGTTTACTAAAATTGTACCATTTCAACTAGCATAAGCACCAATCAAACATTTGATAGTCGTTGTTTTGCCAGCACCATTAGCACCAATGAAGGCATGGAATTCTCCCGGGTACACATTAAAACTAATATTGTGGATGGTAGGATGCTTCTTTCCAAAATATTTTTTCGATAAATTTTTTACATATAAAATTGGTTTGGGTATTAAAGAATTGTAATTTAGAATATTTTTTTCATCATATTTTTTGGTAATAAAAAAAGAAGATTTTGTTGGTTGTTTTGTGGAATGATGATGTTTATTTAATAGTCGCATATTTGGATTCCTACTTGAAATCTGTTCTAATATAGATTACAAACGATAAAAGTGTTAAGAATGTACCAATGATACTTCACATAATTACTACTTGTCATGGTTTTAATGCTACTTCTGCTTGAAATGTCATGCCTAACATTTCATAGTTCATTGGGAAATTAGTGCTAGAAGTAATTAAATTAACAACATAATTTGCGTCTCGATCGAATGCCGTGCCATTAGGATCATCATTAGGTAATCCTGAATGCTCGCCATCACTATATCCATATGTTTGTTTGTCAACAACGAAATCTAATAAAGCCCTAGCGATTAAAATTTTAGGTGAAGCGTAATATGAAGGTTGATTATCACCAAATGCCCAGTTAAAATTTTCTTTTCCTTGAAGCGAATAATCTTTAAGAAAAGAGGGGAATATAGTAGTTAATATACCTAAAGGTATTGGTACTTCAGTATCATCTGTTAAATAATACATTTGCTGATTTTGATCAGCTTGTAGAGGTAAAATAGGTTGCGAATTAAAAATTAATAATTCTGGTATGCCAAATTGTTTTAAATCAAGATTTAATCTCGTCTTGTTTGCAAAGTTATATACTTCTTGTTCACTAATTACAGTGGTCATTTTTTTAAAAACATAAAATTGGAATTTAGCCATGGTTTTCATCAAAGCTTGATTTGCAGCAGCACCCTTTAATGAACTATCCCAGAAAACATTTTGGTATATTGTTGTAGGTACAGTTGATGCAGTATCTAAATTTGTGAGTCCTTTATTTGCGCCAACGATGCAAGCATGAATAAAATTATAGATTAATGATGCGCATTTGTTAAGTGAATCAGTATCCAAAACACTTTGATAAATAGGGGTATCCATATCAATGTGATCGTTGATGTGAGGTTGTCATAAATTTTTTAAAACATAATCTGTGCCGATAGGGAAATCTGTACTTTCATCTAAAAAATCACGAAGTTCAATTAAATCTTGACCAAAAGTAAAAGTTGTATTCAAGTCTTCTAAACTACCATCATATGTTTGCATTGGGTAGAGAATACGTTCAAAAATTTCTGTTTGCAAATCTGTTGGTGTTAAATCATCCAGACCAAAATAAATTGTATTTTTATTGCCACCACTTCAACCATTATTTGCTTTAGCAATCGCAAATTTTTCACTAGTTATGCCGCTCAAAAGACTATTAGTATCTACATAGGTAGAACCGATAGTGATAATAGCTTGATTGCTAATTAAATCTAAATAAGAAGTTAAAGCTTTCGTAAACTCATTAAATGGTTGGCTTGTATCAAAATGGCCAATTGAAATTCCGTTAGTTGAGTTAGTTACATAATATAACGGTTGTGTAGCTAATGGTTCTTCAATAATGCTATTTTTAAATTGGTAGTCAAAATAGCGGTTACTCCCAAAACCTTCGCTTGCTTCTTGAGCAAATTCTTGTTTTAAAGCCCCCATGTTATTTAAAATTTGAAATTGTCCACGTAAATCAAACATATTAGCAAGGTTTTGATGGGATTGATTAGCATATTTTTGTCAAAGATCTTTTTCTTGTTCAAACGTGGTAAAATCAATTTCAGGAATATTAGTTGTTTCGTTTGTTTTAATTACTGGGCTCAAAGAAGCATAAGAATGAATTTTATCGTCTGCCCCTAAATATTGTGAACTAACAATTGCATGAGAATCGCTTTTAGCTAATGATCCCGGAGATTTAACTACGATTGCATTAACGTTAGATCCTATCAGTAATAAAACAAGAACAACAACATTTCCTAGAATGGTTCAAATTTTATTTGCAAATAAAGAGATTAATGTTGCTAACATTCCCAAAATTACTAGACCAATAAAATTAGCAAACAAAAGTGATTGGACCAATCCTCAAACTTGTGCACCAGTAACGTCATTAAAAATTAAAGTAATGGGAGCATTAATAAGTGTGAACAGCGAAAAGACAAATGTGAAAGAAAAAAAAAGTATGAATTTAGCACATGTTATTTTTGAACGATTAATTGGTTTTGATAGTAACAATAATTCTGTGCCGTTATCTCGATAATCTTTAAAAATTGCTATTGAAACAATGGCGGCAAAAATTGTCATGATGTATAGTAATAAAGTTTGCGGTGATAAAAAAACATTGTGTCATAGAGTTCAAGGACTATTACCTGTAATTAGAGGCACGATGATAAGTATTAAGAACGAAAAAATAATGTATAAACCACCAAAAATTCAAACATTTTTCTTCCGAAAAAAATTTAAAGATATGAAACGAAAATATGTCCAAAATACCATCATTAGATGTAATTATACTTTTTTTAATTACTAAGTACCTGATGACAACGTTGACAAATATGTTGATCGTGCATTTGTGTGGGTTCATAATAATTTCAACAACGTTCACATTTAATCAATTTGGCATCAGTTGCATTAACTGTGATCTTACTAGATTTTTGATTAATAAATTTCACTTTAGCAATGTTTAAATATTTAGCTAAAGCAGCTTCGTTAAAATCAAATTTGTTATCAAACTCTAGTTCAACGCGAGCTTGATTATTTTTATTGATGATTTTATCGTTACGCAAGGTTTCTAATTTTGCATAAACCGCATCCTTAATTGCAAAAAAATAGGACCATTTTTGTTGATCAACATTTTTGACAGGCAAAGGTAAATTTGTAATTCAATTTTCTAAATGAACGGAAATTTGTTTTGAAGAAAGGTTAAGATACTTATAAACTTCTTCGCATGTGTGAGGAATAATTGGTGTTAAAAAGATTAAATAAGATTTCAAAATTGTGTATAAAACTGTTTGAATACAACGGCGTCTTGGATCGTCTCTTTTTTCACAATATAAGGTATCTTTAATTAAGTCAAAATACCAACCAGATAATTCGACTACATGAGCATTAATTGCTTTAACAATGGTATTAAATTGGTATTTTTCGTAAGCATTATTAATAATTTTGATATTTTGGTGCAACTGTCATAAAACGAAATCATCTACTTCATCAAAATTTAAATTCGCATTTTCTGCATAATTAAAATCACTAATATTGGCTAGACAAAAACGGAAAAGTGTATTACGAATTCGACGATATATTTCTGCGGTTTGATTCAAAATATTTTCTGAAATTCGCACATCTTCTTCAAAATCTGTATTAGTTGCTCAAACACGTAGAACGTCAGTACCAAATTTATTGCACACCGCTAAAGGATCAACAACATTACCGATTGATTTTGACATTTTACGTCCTTGTTCATCTAAAACCATTCCATGGCTTAAAAGCATTTGGTAAGGTGCTTGGTTGGAGGCGATTACACCATTGATTAATGAAGAATTAAATCAACCACGGTATTGATCATTACCTTCAAAATAAAGGTTGGTTGGGAAATTTAATTTCTTTTCAGTAATAAATGTAAATGAAGTACCTGAATCAAATCAAACATCCATGATGTCAGTTTCTTTACGATAGTGTTTTTGATTTTGATATTTTGGAGTTAGAAAATACTCAACAGGTTTAGCAAATCATACATTAGTAGTTTCGTTTTTAATGATATTAATAATGTTTTTAATCAGTTCAAAATCCATAATTGGTTCATCATGTTCATCAAAGATAATTGGAATAGGCACGCCCCAAACACGCTGTCGACTAATACACCATTCGGTTCGATTTTTCATCATTTCTACAATGTGTCGACGGTTTCGTTCATTATTAAATTTTACGTTTGTTAACGCTTGTAAAATTTGTGGTTGAATTCTTTTAATATCTATGAATCATTGTTTTGTAGCCCGATAAATTACAGGCTTTTTGGTTCGTCAATCATGGGCAACGCTATGATTAACATAATCTAATTTTAATAAAGCGTGATTTTTTTGAAGCTGTTCAACAATGACTTTGTCTGCATCATCATAAAATAAACCAATTAATGTTTTGTCATTAATTTCTGAAGTAAATTTACCTAAATTATCAATTGGTGAAAAAGGTGCAATGCCATATTTTTTACATGCTAAGTAATCATCTTCACCAAAACCTGGTGAATTATGAACTAAACCTGTTCCATCTTCATTTGAAACATATGCAGCCAAAATAATAGGGGATGTGCGGTGATAAATTGAATGTTTATATTCAATTAGTTCCAAATCAGTACCATTGATTTCTTTAACAATTTCGTATTTTTCTCAAGACAATATTTCGGCAATTTTAGTGAGTCTAGCTTTAGATAAAATGTAAAAATCATTATTCACCTTTACTCTTACATAAATAAACTTAGGGTTAGCAGCAATCGCTAAATTACTAGGAATAGTTCATGGCGTGGTTGTTCAAATTAATAGTTGATCATCTTTTGTTAGAACATTTTTTCCATTAGTTACTCTGAAACTAACATAAATGCTCGGTGATTTTATGTTACGATATTCAACCTCAGCATCAGCTAAAGCTGATTGGCTAGATCACGATCAATACACTGGTTTTAAATCACGATAAATTAATTTTTGTTTGAATGCATGGAGTAATAAGTTAAGCTGACGGTTTTCATAATCATTATCATAAGTACAATATATTTCCTTAAAATCAGTTAACATACCTAAACGTGCAAACTGTTGACGTTGCAATTCAATGTATTTGGTTGCAAACGCATGGCAATTATCACGTTTTTGTGTGACAGTTAATTTTGGATCACGGTTTTGACCTGATGATAATAAAGCATGTTCAATTGGTAAACCATGAGTATCCCAACCCGGGATGTAATGAGCATAAAACCCTTGTAAATTGCGAAAACGTACAATTACATCTTTAATAATCTTATTTAGTGCATGGCCTACGTGGATATTACCGTTAGCATATGGAGGACCATCATGTAATGTTCATTTTTTACCATACCGATTCTTTAATAAAATTTTTTGGTAAATTTGTTTATCAATTCATCATTTTTGCGTGCTTGGTTCTTTTTGAACAAGGTTACCCTTCATTTCAAAATCTGTTTTTAAAATATTTAATGTATTTTTATAATCCATAGTTAATGATATGAATTATACATGTCATTGTTATTTGTGGAACCCATGAATCAACGAACACAATTAAGTATAATTGTGGAATCGTGAATAAGCGCTCGTAGCTCAGTTGGATAGAGCACATGCCTTCTAAGCCTGTGGTCAGAGGTTCGAATCCCCTCGAGCGCGCCAGATAAACAAATTGTTTAGAAACAATTTGTTTTTAAATTTGTTATAAATAGTCAATTATGGATAAAGCAGCTATTTTAATTGATTCCTCCTTTGGAATAAGAGAAAATACATATTCGGATGTTTACATAGTTCCGATGGAAATTATTGAAACCAATAATGGGAAAGTAACTTCATATTTAGATCAAATTGAAATCTCTAATGATCAAATTTGTGAAAAAATTGCTAATGGGATCAACATTAAGACATCCCAACCAGTCTTAGGGAATGTGATTAAAAAAATTCAAGAGTTGTCCTCAAAATACAAGCAAATTTATGCTTTTACTATTCCTAGTACCATTTCTGGCACTTACAATAATTGAAAAATGTTGGAGCAAGAATATAAAAACCTTAAAGTTTATGACCAAACCATGGTAGGTCGCTTATCAGAATGAACGATTATGGATTTAGTGGAAGCCAATAATACTGGTAAATTGAATGATCAGTTGATTACTGACTACTTAGAAAGAATTAAAGATAAGCGTGCTGGAGTATTGGTAGTGCCTGATATTTCTCAACTAAAAAATGGTGGTCGAGTTAGCAATTTTAAATCGATTTTAATTAAATTATTAGGCTTGAAATTAATTATCACGCTTGATAAATTTGGATTACTATTTAAAGATAAATCAAGTAAACCAGAAGACGCAGTCAAACGTGCCAACTCAATTTTGAGTACCATTATCCCCTTAGGGAAATTACCTATTAAACGTTTTGTGGTGTTTACTAACAGTAATTCAGACAAGAAATTTGATATCAAACATTATGTAGATATTTTAAAAATATTGTATCCACAAACTAAAATGGAATTTACTAATGTACCAAGTGTAATTACTGCGCACGTTGGGCCCAATTATTTAGCTTTTGGTGCTGACCTAGATTAATTATTTTTCTTCATCAAAACGGTTTGCATTGAAAAAATCTAAATCTTCAATGTTTTTGCTGTCTTGGTTGATTTTAGGTAATTCACTCAAACTTTTAATCCCAAAAAGATTGAAAAATTTTTGAGTAATTTCATAAATATAGGGACGGCCAGGAGTACTAGCTCGACCTGTATTTTTAACTAAATCAAGATTTTCCAAACGTTTTAATGCATTTTCACTTGATGTTCCACGAATTTCATCAACTTTAACACCTGTGCATGGATTATTGTAAGCGATAATCGCTAAGGTTTCCATCACGGCAGGGGTTAATGGGTTTTTCAAACGTACATCAATTAATTTACCAATAAATTCTTTATTTTCAGGTTTGGTTAATAGATAAAAATGGGAACCATAAATTTTGATAACAAACCCACTATCAGGATTTTGTTCATAGTGTTGCTTCATGCTTTTAATTAATTGACGAATTTCTTCTGTTGGTAAATTGACAACCTTTTTAATATCAGAAACATCAACCCCATCATTCCCACTTATGTAGAGAATACTTTCAATTATTGATTTTACGTTCACTTTAACACATCCTTTCTATTCGAGTATTGAATCTTGCTTGTCATCAGCGTTTAAATTTTTAGAAATAAAAATGTCACTACTCATTGTCGTTTGATTAAGATTAATTTTACGATATTTAACCAATTCTAATAAAGCTGAAAAACAAGTAACGATGTACTGTTGGTTTAATTTTAATTCATCAACTTCTTTTAAGAAATCACTGAATGATAATTCTTGAAAATTATGTGAATCTAAATATTGCATAATTTCTTTTTCAATGTCATCAACTGATAATTCTTGCACTAATATTTTTTGTTGTGTAAACAAAGCCATTTTCCATTTTTCAAAAGCCATCTCAATGGCTTTAGCTAAATGAATTGGATTAATCGCTTCTGGTAACTTTTCAATAATCGATTGATCAGGAGAATAAGCTTCTAGATCATCTGGTTGTTTAGCGTACATCTCCAAGCGTTTATTTTGATTAGTCAATAATGTAGGGATAGCGTTTTTATATTTACGAAATTCAATGATACGCTTTACTAGACGATCACGTTCTAGGTCGAAATTAGAATCGTTTAAACCTGAGTTTTCTACTGGTAATATTTTTTTAGATTTCAATTCTAATAAATATGTCGCCATTGATAAATATTCACTGGCATCATCAATGGGGATGGTGTCAATGAATTGTTTCATAAAACTCAAATATTGTGCAGCAAGAGCAGCGATATCTAAATCTAGGATATCCATTTTGTGTTCACGAATTAGTGATTCCAATAAATCAATTGGTCCATCAAAATCATTTAATTTTAAACAGAAAACATTAGTACGATTTTTATTCATTATTTCTTTCGTTGCCATCATTCAGCTGTAAAGTCTTGGTGATTTTCTGATTTGATTAATTGGAAATGACTAAAATCCAAATTTAGATGACGGTTACAACTATAATTTTTCTTAATTTTAGAAACAATTAATTCGTCAGCAATTGGTGCGAATAATTCATAAATTGTTTTACCACCAATGATATAGATATGTTTATTTTTGTAATCCTTAAGTAATTTTTGAATATCGTTGTAAACGATTACTCCATCATGTTGAAATTTTGGGTCATTGGAAATAACAATGTTTAATCGGTTGATTAATGGTCGTCCAATGGATTCAAATGTTCTTTGCCCCATAACTACTATTTGATTATTGGTGATATTACGAAAGTGATCCATTTCTGCTTTAATAGCTCATGGTAATAAATTATCAATACCAATACCGTTATTTAAATCTTGTGCTCAAATTAAACTGATCATTTTAAACTGCAACCTCCGCTTTAATTGGATTTTGTGGGTGATAATCAATAATTTCAAAATCATCAATATTAAATTCTGCAATATTTTGAGGGATACGTTTGATTTTTATTTTAGGTAGTTGAGTAGGTGTTCTCGACAATTGTTCTTTAACTTGTGATAAATGATTTCCATATATATGGAGGTCACCAAAAGTGTGGATGAATTCTTTTGGTTTTAAATTTGTCATTGCCGCTATTGCATAAACCAATAATGAATAAGAAGCGATGTTAAATGGCACACCCAAAAATGCATCCGCACTTCGTTGGTATAGTTCACAAGAAAGTCCGCGATCTTTATCAACGTGAAATTGAAACAGAGTGTGACATGGTGGCAAAGCCATTTTGTCAACTTCAGTAGGGTTTCACGCACAAACAATCAATCTTCTAGAATGAGGGTTAGTCTTAATTTGATCAATTACTTTCTGTAGCTGATCAATGCCTAAAAAATTACGTCATTGCTTGCCGTATACTGGTCCTAAATTACCATGTTGTTTAGCAAATTCCTGATCAGTTTTAATTTTTTTAATAAATTCATTCAAAGTCTCGCCTTTGAATGAAGGTGATTTTTTGAAAATTTCATATGGTCACTCATTTCAGATATTGCAATTATTATCAACTAAATACTTAATGTTGGTGTCGCCACGAATAAATCAAAGTAATTCATGGATGACTGATTTATAAAACACTTTCTTGGTTGTTAATAAAGGGAAATATTCACTAATATCGTAGCGATTTTGGTAACCAAACACAGAAATTGTATCAATTCCTGTACGGTTGGATGTTTGTTGACCGTTATCCAAAATATGTTTTAACATGTCTAAATATTGTTTCATAACTAACTTTCCATGAATATTGGTTTACGCTCTAGTGATAATTTATGCATTTTTTGGTAACGGTTATCAATGTTAGTTTGTATTTGTTGACTAATGAATTCTTCAGAAGTGTTAACAAAGGTGTGATGATTAATGACATCTAGCACTTCTACATAAACGCATTTGTCTTTATTTTTGTGTTCTTTATTATTATCCATTAGCCCACTCGAGCCATAAATCACGATGGGAACGATGGGGATATAAAGTTTTTTAGCAATTTTAAAAGCGGCAGGTTTCATATCAGCAATTTTATGATCATATATACGTGTCCCTTCGGGGAAAACAATTATGCTACGACCTTCTGTCACCACTCTAATTTGTTCTTCATATGCTTCTAATTGTTGACGTAAATTATCACGATCAATATAGATTGTATTGATTAATTCCATTGCTGCCTTAACAATCTTGGAATTAGCATTCTCTATTTTGCTTACCATACTAAAATATGGTAACCCTTCTTGCTCAAATAGAATTTTGACCAAAACAATTGGATCAATTTGTGATTTATGATTAACAATAAATAGCACAGGCTTTTTTGGTATTTTATCAAAATCTTTGTTTTCAACCTTAATGTGTTTAATGAATAGTAATTTTTTACATAATTTGTATACTACACGATAACGATCAACTGCTAAATAGGAATCTCCCATTTTTTGATATTTTTTTGCCTTACCTTTTAGTCTAATGATTCCGATGGCAAAAGCTAAACATACAAATGGTAAACCCATGTAATGCAATATACACAAAATATTTTTTTTCATTTGTGAATATTATACTTTTTATATTCTTGTAATAGTTTTGAAATTTATTCAAATCAACATTTAAAAATGTGCTATTTTTTTGGTGATCGTTATCATCGTGTTTTTACTGCACATATGTTTTAATATCATTAGTTTAATATGACGCACGTCATCAACAATAGTGTCTTAAGCACTATCATTTTTATATACACTTGCAGAATATAAACTTACTATGTACGCTGAAAAATTAGAAAATCTGTTACCCTCATTACTAAAGGTACAATAATAAGGAAAACTAAGGTCATATTCTTGTGGTGAGTTTAATGTGATTGATACATTTATATTCTCCCTTGGTCATGATTTGTCCTTCTCGTTAATTAAATATTATTTTGGGACAAAGTAGCTGATCCTTTACTCGGGACATTTTCGCTAATCTTTTAGATTGAAATTGCTATACCATAAAATATTTGAATTTAATATAATTAATTTCGGTAAAGTTGTGATGTCGTGCAAAGTGCCAAGACCACTCTTTACCTTTTTTATTTTAGGAATATTTAGATGTTCTTAAAATTGTTTTGTTTCTAATTCGGCGTTTAATTTTTCGCTTTACTTTTCGACTAGCATATCTTACCAATCATTGTTTATCGCCTGTTTGTGCGGTTCGTAAAATGCAACGTGCTAATCCAGTACCTTTGATTCCTGTCAACAATCCCTCAACTACCTAAATTTTCTTGTTTTATGAATTCATCAAACGTGATGCCATAATTTTCTAGCTGTATTATTGTCATAGTGCTGTGCCATACAATAGCAATCAATTAACAATAAAAAAACTCGATAACAAAAATTCATGGACGTTTTTATATAAAAGTGGCATAGTGCATCATTTAAATATTTCGTGTGCTATTGCTGTTGCATCAAATTATTTAAATGCTATGGATAGATTGAACAAACGTTATAATGCAATTGAAAAGTTAAGATATTTTGTTAATAAATGCGACACCATCGTCTACATCTATAAATTCAACTTGAATAGTTTTATTGTCAATTAATCATCTTTTAAAATTTGTTAACTTAACAACAAGTTTTTGTTGGTTTTTATTCAAATTAGTTTTAGTAGTAATTTTTTTTAAGTATATGTTGTCAACAATGATCAATCCGTTTGGTGATAAATAATCCAAATATTTCTTAACTAACTCTTCTTGGTGAGATTTAGGCCCGTCTAATAGAATTAAATCAAAAATATCATGGGGAGTGTATAAAAAAGCATCAGTATTTATTAGTTCAATTTTGTTAACATTGTTTAAGAAATGTTTAGCAATTGTTCAGTTATTAGGATTTTTTTCTAAAGTAACAACTTTATGTACGCTTTTGCATAGTGACATTTTATAAGCACTATAACCATAAGCGGTACCAATTTCTAAAATGTTTCGTATTTTTTGCTCACCAATCTTTTTGATTATTAAATCTAATGTGTTATTTCTTAATATAGGTATTGCATCTGTTTGACTAGTTACCTTAATTTTTTGTAATAAATTATTAGTCATGTTGGTTATTTGCCATGTATTCATCCAGAATAACAACAGCACTCATTTTGTCTTTATTTTTTTTGATCTGACTACTTTTTAAGTTACCTTGATATTTCAAAATATCGGTTGCTTTGATGGTGGAATAGCGTTCATCTTGAAAAAATATTGGTAGGATGATATTACGTTTTAATAGATTAAAGAAATTTTCTACTAGCAATGTTTGTTTGTTTTTGGTTCCATCTACATTTAAAGGGTAACCTAAAATTATGCTCTCAATGTCATTTTGATAAATGTTTAATATCTTTTTAATTTCATTAAGACAAACATTTAAATCATTATTAGGGTAATAAAAATTTTTTAATCCAGTCGCTAATACTTGCAACGAATCTGTAATTGCTATTCCCATAGTTTTAGTTCCTAGATCAATTCCTATCAACCGCATAATATAATAACTTATTATAAGCATATGAAATATCGTATTGAAAAAGATAGCATTGGACAAATCAAAGTTGATGCTAATAAATATTGAGGAGCACAAACCCAAAGGAGTTTAGAAAATTTTGTAATCGGTAATGAATTAATGCCAATTGATTTAGTTCATGCAATAGTGACAATCAAAATGGCTGCAGCACAAGCTAATTTGTTTTTTAAAAAAATGGATCATAAAAAAGCTCAGATGGTTATTAATACTGGTAAAGTCATCTTAACGCATCAATTAGATAATCAGTTTCCACTAAAAATTTGACAAACCGGTAGTGGGACACAAACCAATATGAATGTTAATGAGGTAATTGCCAATTATGTTAACATCCAAACTAAAAAAGATTTACTTCACCCAAATGATGATGTTAATATGTCGCAAAGTTCTAATGATGTTTTCCCAACCGCTATTCATTTAGCAGTGGTTAAATCCATTAATGCTATTTTAATTCCCAAAATTAATTCGTTGATTACAAGTTTTAAAAAATTGGAAAATAAATTTAAAAAAGTTATTAAGATTGGTCGCACTCATTTACAAGATGCTACACCAATTTTACTTTCACAAGAAATTTCTGGATGACGTGAAAGTTTGGAAAATTGTAAAAAACAAATAATGAATACTTTAGTTAGTTTGTATGAATTACCATTAGGAGGAACTGCTGTTGGTACTGGACTAAATGCACCCAAAGGTTTTGATCGTAAAGCAATTAATTATTTAGCACAATTATATCGACTACCATTTCGCCCAATGATTAATAAATTTAATGGGCTTGCTTTTAAAGAAAGAGTAGCAAGCACTCATGGTCAATTAAAAATATTAGCCACAACACTTTACAAAATAGCTAATGATGTGCGCTTTCTTGGTAGTGGACCTCGTGCTGGCATAGGTGAATTGATTCTGCCTGCGAATGAACCAGGAAGTTCCATTATGCCTGGTAAAATTAATCCCACACAATGCGAGGCAATGATGATGGTTTGTACCCAAGTGATGGGTAATGATGTAACAGTTACTTTTGCAGCTGGCCAAGGTAATTTTGAATTAAATACTTTTATGCCATTAATTGCTTATGACGTTCTTTGATCAACTCGAATACTAGGTGATGCCATTCATTCCTTTCAAACAAAATGTATTGATGGAATACAAGCAAACTTATCAAACATTCAAAATAATTTAAAACAATCGCTTATGTTAGTAACGGCTTTATCACCAAAAATTGGTTATGCAAAAGCTACAGAAATTGCTAAATATGCCTATAAAAACAACACTACTTTAAAAGCTGCTGCATTAAAATTGAAATTTGTGAACGAAGTAGAGTTTGATAAGTTAGTTGATGCCAAAAAAATGATTTAACGACGACTTGCTTTAGCGACTGCTTTAGCAATTGCTGGAACGACGCGTTTATCTAAAATTGATGGGATTACATAGTTTGGTTTTAATTTATTTTTTGTGACAAGTGATGCAAGCGCATTAACAGCTGCAATTTTCATTGCAGCTGTTATTTGCTTTGCTTTAGCATCTAATGTTCCGCGAAACATTCCTGGGAAAACTAAAGCATTATTGATTTGATTAGGAAAATCACTACGACCTGTACCCATTACTTTCACACCAGCTGCAGTTGCAATCTCTGGTAATATTTCAGGTAATGGATTAGCCATGGCAAAAACAATAGCATTTTTATTCATGGATTTAGCCATTTTTAAAGAGACAATGTTACCAATGGAAACACCAATGAATACATCGGCATTTTTCATGGCGTCTTTTAATGTACCACTTTCGTTATTTTTATTAGTTAATTGAGCAATATTTAAATGATGTGAAGGTAGTGTCGAATTATTTTTATTTAAAATTCCAACTTTGTCTACCATCACCACATTACCAAATTCCATCAATAGTAATAATTTAGCAATAGCTATTCCTGCTGCACCCGCACCACTAATTACAATTTTTAATTTACCTTTTTGTTTATGTGCAACTTTAATGGCATTAATTAATGCTGCAGCGACTACAATTGCAGTTCCGTGTTGATCATCGTGCATTATGGGAATGGATAATTCTTGTTTTAATTGTTCTTCAATTACAAAACAACGGGGCGCACTAATATCTTCCAGATTAATCGCAGCAAATGAAGGTTCTAATGCTTTAATGATATTGATAATTTCATCGGTTTTTTGCGTATTGAGACACAAAGGAAATGCGTTAATGTTAGCAAAAGCTTTGAACAAAACACATTTTCCTTCCATTACTGGGATACCAGCAGTAGGTCCAATATTTCCTAAACCTAAAACGGCACTACCATCGGTAATTACTGCTACCAAATTTCCACGTGCTGTCAAACTAAAACTTTCGTTTGGTTTTTTTGCTATCAGAGAACAAGGTGCTGCTACTCCTGGGGTATAAGCTAAAGATAATGCATTAAGATTGTCTACTTTTACTTTAGATTTAATTTCAATTTTCCCTTTTAATTTTCGGTGTAAATTAATTGATTGTTTAGCAAAATTCATATATGCTCAACATTATAATCATTTTAATTTTTGAAATTGATTTTAGGTTTAATACTTTTTTTGCGATAATCGCTAATATGAATAAAAAAATAATCGTTATCAATGCTGGCAGCAGTTCTATAAAATTTAAAATATTTTCACAAGAAGATTATCGAGTTATTACAAGTGGTTTATGTGAAAGAATTTTCGTTGATGGTCATTTAGAGATGAAATTTGGCGAAAATCAAAGAATAGATTTAAATGTTTCAATGCCTGATCATACTAAAGCGATTGAATCTGTGTTAGAACAGTTAAAAAAGCATCAAATTATTGCTGATTTTAACGAAATTGTTGGGGTTGGTCACCGAACAGTTTTAGGCGGAGCGGAAATCAAAGAGAGTGCAATTACAACGCCTTGAGTAAAAGAAAAAATAAAAGAACATATAAAATTAGCTCCTTTACATAACGAACCAGAACTAAAAGTAATCGAAATTTTTGAGAAATTACTTCCACATGCAGTTAGTGTTGCTTCTTTTGATAACACTTATCATTTGACAATTCCTGAACATAATTATGTATACCCCATTGATCAAAATGTAGCTAAACAATACAGTATTAGACGATACGGATTCCATGGGAATTCATATCGTTACATTACTTCGCAAATGCAAAAGATCTTAAATAAAAATGCAGTTAATTTAATTGTCTGTCATTTAGGGAATGGTGCAAGTATTTCTGCCATTAGAAACAATCAATCTTATGATACCAGTATGGGTTTAACACCATTAGAAGGGTTAATTATGGGTACTCGTTGTGGCGATATTGACCCATCCATTCCTACCTATTTAGCGCGTCAGAACTTATCAATCAAAGAGATTGATGATCTTATGAATAAAAAATCTGGAATGCAAGCTTTGTGTGGCTCTAGTGATATGCGAGATATCCAAACAAAATTTGATAATAAAGATCCCAAGGCAATTTTAGCAATTAATATGTATGCAAGCCGCGTAGCTAAATATATTATTGATTATGCAAATCAATTAAATAACCAAGTTGATGCTTTAGTTTTTACTGCAGGAGTTGGTGAGAACAGTAGTTTTGCATTAAAACAAATCATTGATAAAATTCGTTTAATCAAGCTTAAACTAGATCAGCAAAAATTGTATGATAAATACGACACTTACAAACTAATTTCAACTAGTGAAAGTGCATATCCAATCTATTGCGTGCGCACTGATGAAGAATTAATGATTGCGATGGATGTTAATAAAATTATTAATGAAAAATAGTATCATATTGTAATCATGTTAATTTCATTGATATTGAAATCTACGTTACACCCATTAACAATTTCATTGATTATTTTAGGGTGTTTATTTGTGATTACTTTTTTATTTTTTTCCATCGTTTTTGCCATTCACTGCAATTCCTTACACATTCAATATCGACTAGAAGAAAAGTTTAATAAAATAAAGCAATTTCTTGCCATCAATAAATTTAAATATTTAGAAACCCTATCTAAAAGTAATGTTCAATTAAAAGATTTGATGATGGATATTAATAATGCTAAACAGCTTTATGAAGAACAATTAGAAGTGGTTCGACAAAAAATCATTTCGTTAACCTTAATTAATGCTCGTTATCTTTATTTAAGAAGTCATCGCTTAGCTAATGAAATCAAAAAAGATTTAAAAAAATGTAATGCGATGATGAAAAATTTACGTAATGTTTCTATATCGGCCACACAATACAGTAAAGATGTCTCTGATTTATTAATTGAATATCGCCAAATTACTGATGATGTTACCCATTTTTATGAATTTAATTTAGCGTTGCGTTATGATAACCAATTATTTAAAAAAATGCGTGAGACCATCAAAGATGCAATTTGTCAGGCGACAGAATATGTATTGAAGTTTAACAATGATAAATTACTAGTTATCCTTCACAGTCTTGATCAAAAAATATCTAGTTATTACAAAATTATTTTACAAGTGTATACCTTTGATCGGATTCTCATGTATTTAGAGTCTTTAAGAAAACGTATTAAATCGCTCTTAGATAACGCGGCTAAAATTTTATCCAATACTGACTACAGTCAAATAGAAACAACCTTTGCTAATGGATCAAGTAACACAACACAATTAGAAACGAATTTAAAAAGTATGAATTTTGGTGCAGCAAGGATTAATGCAATTGTGGCTGTCAAACAACTTAGCGATGCGTTGGCTAAAATAGAAATGGGTGACCAAACAAATGTCTTAATTCAAAAAGATATGGTGATGCTTAAAAACCAAATTGCTGTTTTGACTAAAGAATTTAACGAATTAAACACAGCTTTAAACAATATTCAAAAAAATTTCCGCAATGTTAATGACAGCTCCATCATTAATAAAATTACCATTTTAAATGGTGAAATAAAAGCCATCATTTTGTCTTATCAAAATCTTGAAAATGAATATAAAAATTATCACTTAATTCAACGCAATGAATTTTTAATCAAAATTAAAGAATTAAGTAACAGCATGCTTGCGTGAAAATTAAAATTATTTAACATTAACGAAGAAGTACAAATTAAGTATCGAAATGCCATTCTTGTTAATGATGAGTTAGCTGACATAAAACTAACACTCACACAATTACTAGGAATGAAATCACAATTTAAAAATATTGACCAAAAAAATATTGACACCATTAAAAATATTATTGAGCATATTCAGTTATTACAAAAGCAACTTTCAGAAAATTATTTTCAAAACTATTCGGCGGTAAATGAAGAATTAATTAAAATTCGCGAACAAACAACATTATTAATTTCTTCGCCTTTATATGGACAGACTTTGAAAATTTATGCGCAACGTTTAATCGGATATGTAAATAAATATCGGAATGAACATGATGAAATAGAAAAATCATTAAATCTCGCTGAAGGCTTTTACAAAAAAGGCGAATACCAAAATACCATTGAGCAAATGATTGAAACAGTTTCCACAATATTGACGTCAGCGAAAGAGTCAAAAATTAGTTTTAATTAATGATTATTGTCAAATCAATCTTTGTTTGGTGCCGGGACGTAATTTAGAAATACACAAGTCATTAATAAAAGGTAATGCGATAAAAATAATTAGCACCGATCACACAAATATTGATGCGATTACGCGATCAATCTCTTGTCCTTTAAACATACCCCATTTAACAGGAGTATCATCTGTAAAACAACGACCGAAAAATTCGTAAAATAAATTGTAACCGAAGGCAAATCCACAACCGATGATTGAAATCACGGCGATAAAAGGATAGATTTTCATTTTTTTAACTTCCACTTTATTAGAATAATGATTAATTAAACCAAATAACACAACAAGCGCATAAATCATAAAAAAGAATAAAGTTGGTAAATTAGAAACGCCATCATAAACCGAATCGCTGTTTAAAATAATCGTAGGGATTGCCATAATTCCACAAACACCCGAGGCTATTATTAATCCATATAAACATCCTGCTCGCAAAGGAAGATTACGACCTAATCTTTTGAAAACAATAGCACCAACAATGTCGTGGGATTCAATTCCTGCTTGTAATGATCTAACTGCACCAAGTGTCATAGCATTAATAGATCCAAATAACGAAAGCATAATCGCACAACCAATTAAAATATTGACGACAGTTTTAGCTTTATTACCTCCATTAACTTTCGTGACAATAAAATCAAAAAAAGCATACACATCTCGTTGACCAGTTAATAATTGTCCAACTGTGACAAATAAATACAACCCAGCTACTATCGGAATACCAATTAAGATGGCCTTAGGCACTTGTTGTTGTGGTTTACTCATATTTCCAGCAGCATTACCCACAATTAAAAATGAGTCAAAAGTAAACAACAATGCCGGTAAAGATGCAAATATACCCAAAATTGAAATCGATGAACCATTAGCCAATTTAGTAATTGGAGTATTTGTACTAAAAAAAGTATGGGTAAACCCATCTAAAGCTCCGAAGATAATTCCCAAAAATCCAATTAGTATTAATGGGGTAAATTTGCAAATTGATGCAACCCAAGATACACCCTTAGCCGCTCTCGTAGAGATACCATTCATGGTTATAAATCCCACCATGATTAAATAAGCAACTAATACTACTATTCATACATTTTGCTCAATGCTTATTGATGTCGAACCTGAAACTGGATCATAAACTGGTTTATTAAAAATCAATAGAACCGATTCTCCTGCAAAGAAAGAAGTGTCAACTAATTTAAAAATAAAATAAAACAAGGGCATAGCAATTAAGACAAAACGTCCAAATTTATGACCACAAATTTTATAAGTTCATCCTGCTAAACCCGAACCATCATGTTTTTTATCACTAGTAATAATTTCAGCAAAAGCTAGAGCCGTAGTTAAAGTAATGATAGTGGCAATTAATCAAGAAATTAATACGCCTCAACCATCACTATTATTGTTACCTAGAATACTTTTATTTTTGAAAAAAATGCCTATGCCAACAACGGCACTAATTAAAATTGTGATTGACGAAAATAAACCAATCTTAGCCGTCGTTTTGTTGGGTTTATTTTCTTTGTTCATACATTTTGTATTATAAATATTTTCAAAGAAAAACTTACAAACATTACTGCATTAAAAATATAGAATTATTCGTCATACTCGCTATAATGTAATCAAAATAAGAAAGGTGCATAATTCATGGAATCACATAATAATTCAAACTGTAATGAATATGATTCGGTATCCTTCTTAGTTTATAAACTACCATCATATTTAATTTAGTTTTAATTACTTTGTAGATTTGTGGCAATTTACAAAATGGCTAAAGTACAAAAGAAAAAACGTCTTCCCCAAATTTCTAATGAGTTAAACCATAAATTATTAGAAAGTGCTAATAAATCTAATAGTGAAATCTTACAATTTTATCATTCTACTAATAATGGATTAAGCCAAGAGGAATATTTAAAACTCAAAGAAACCTATGGTTCCAATTCTATTGGTTCCAAAAAACAACATCAGTGATATCACTCATTAATTGATGCAATTTTAAATCCTTTTTCAATCATTCTAATCATTATTGCTGTTCTAGATATATCCATTCCTAGTATTCGAGAATGAGCTTCTTTTGGGATCATTATTGGTATTTTACTAGTAACTTCATTTGTAAAAATATTTCAAGAAGTTCGATCTAACCGAGCAAGTGAACGGTTACATGACATGATTGAAACTACTGCAGCCGTTGAACGTGATGGTGCACGTAAAGAAATTCCCATCGATGAAATTGTACCAGGGGACATTGTGCATTTGGCAGCTGGCGATATGGTTCCAGCCGACATGATCATCCTAAGTGCCAAAGATTTATTCATTACCCAATCTACGTTAACTGGTGAATCAGAGCTGGTTGAAAAAACAGCGGGTATTATTAAGGAAAAAGAATTTAAAAATGCACTAGAAGCTAATAATTTATGTTTCATGGGGACGTCTGTTTCTTCTGGTAGTGCCAAATGTTTAGCACTAAACACAGGGAATAATACATTTTTGGGAAGAATTGCACGTTCCATTTCTAAAAAGCGTCCGAAAACCAACTTTGACAAAGGTATTCGATCAGTTAGTATTTTATTGTTGATAACCACAATAATTATGGTTACGGTTGTGTTCTTACTACAGGGAGGGTTAGGCACTGGTAGTGAGCGTTGAATTACTAGTTTAACCTTTGCTTTAGCATTAGCTATTGGTTTAACGCCAGAACTATTACCGATGGTTGTCACGGTTAATTTAGCTAAAGAAGCCTTCCGGTTATCAAATCAAAAAATGATAGTGAAGAATATTAATTCAATTCAAAGCTTCGGTGCGATGGATATTTTATGTACGGATAAAACTGGTACATTAACAGAAGATCGAATTATTTTAGAAAAACACATTAATGTAGAAGGACTAGAAGATAATCGCGTTTTAATTTATGGATTTTTAAATAGTTATTTTCAAACAGGATTAAAAAACTTGTTGGATTTAGCAATTATTGATAAGACTAAGGAAACAGGTTTTGATTATGTGGCGACACAATTCACAAAAATTGATGAAATTCCGTTTGATTTCCAAAGAAGACGTATGTCAGTAATTTTGCAAGATCCAAACAAACATGTGCAATTAATTACTAAGGGCGCCCTAGAAGAAATTTTGAAAATTTGTGATTATACTGAATACCATGGTAAAACCGTTAAACTTAATGCTAAAATGCGTGATCGTATTCGTAATAATGTACGTCAATTAAATGAGCAAGGGATGCGAGTAATTGCGATTGCAACCAACCACAAACCGTTATCTACTGGACTTGCTTTTCACGTTGAAAATGAAAAGTGCATGAAGTTAATCGGCTATGTAGCATTACTTGATCCACCTAAGTTATCAGCACGCAAAGCAATTTTAGATTTACAAAAACGTGGTGTGAATGTGAAAGTATTGACAGGTGACAATGATGCAGTGGCCAAATACGTATGTAACCAAGTAGGTCTAAAAGGTAAAAAAATATTACTTGGTAATGAAATTGAAAACATGTCGCAAACAGAATTAGAAAAGAAAGTTATGTCTATAACTATTTTTGCCAAACTTTCGCCCGAACAAAAAATTCGAGTGGTAGATGCAATTAAAGCCAATAAACATATCGTCGGGTTCATGGGGGATGGTATTAATGATGCTGGGGCTATGCGTACAGCTGATTTAGGTATTTCAGTAGATACAGCGGTCGATGTTGCTAAAGAAAGTGCCGATATTATTCTTATGGAAAAAGATTTAACCATCCTTGGTAATGGGTGTATTGAAGGTCGTAAAACATATGCCAACATCATTAAATACATTAAAATGACAGTATCTAGTAATTTTGGCAACATGCTGAGTATATTGGTTGCTAGTATTTGATTATCAACATACATAACTATTCCAATGCGTCCTGAACAAATTTTAATTTTAAATCTCATTTATGATTTTGCGCAACTTGCCATGCCTTGAGACAATGTTGATCGTGATTTTTTGAATAAACCCCGGAATTGGGACGCCAAATCGATTTTGAAATTTATGTTATTTATTGGACCGATTAGCTCTATTTTTGACATTGTAACATTTCTGATTATGTTTTATGTGATGAAATGACAAGGTGAGGATTCTCATTCTATTGGTTTATTCCAAACCGGATGATTTTTAGAGAGTTTGTTAACACAAACAGCTGTGATTATTGTTTTGCGTAGTAATAAATTTCCGTTTCACAATACTGCACCCTCGCTGCCAGTAGTTTTGTCATTGATTGCAATTTTATTAATCGGCTTCATTTTAGTTATCGCTCCCGGCTTAAATCCAGTCTTTAGTTCGCTAACTAATGCTTATAGTCCGATTATTGCTTGGATAATTTTGGTGGTTTTTAGTTATATCATAGTTGCCCAATTATCAAAAGTAGCTTACATAAAATTATTCCATAGTTGATTGTAAAATGGGTCGTATTCGTAAAATTAAAAATGCAGATATCTTAATACAAAGATCATCTTGGTTAGTTAAAAAAGATAAAGGTGTATGCTTTGAGCATGATAATCCATTAGAAATAGAAATCGGTTGTGGTAAAGGGAACTTTTTAATCGCTAAATCTTTGCTTAATCCACAAATAAATTACCTTGGCATAGAACGTGATGCAACAATCATTCTTAAGTTATTTAACAAAATGCAAAGGAATAATTATTTACCTAAAAATTTATTAGTGCTTCATACTGATGCTTCCAATTTAATGGATTGGTTGCAACTTAATTCGATTGTTACCATATATTTGAATTTTCCAGATCCATGGCCTAAAAAGCGTAATGAAAAAAATCGATTAACTTCTCCTAAATTTTTAGATATATATCATTCTTTGCTCGCAAAAAATGGTCAAATGGAGTTTAAAACCGATAATTTACCTTTTTTTGAATATTCATTAAACGAAATTAAAAAGAACCAGGGTTTTAAAATAAGTTTGCAAACGAATGATCTTTATAATGATGAGACTTTAATGGTTGATAACATCCCTAGCGAATATGAAGAAAAATTTAGACAGCAAGGAAAGAAAATTAATAAAATCAAATTTGTAAAATCTAATAAATAATCGTTGTTATAATACTTTGAGTCAAAAACAAATAGTATTTTAGGAGATAAAATGGCACAAAAAAGATATGTAAGATTAGAATGTACTATTTGTCATAGTATTAATTACTTAACAAAACGTAATCCCAAATCTGCACCAGAAAAATTGGAATTAAAAAAATATTGTAAGAAATGTCATAAAGTTACTTTACACAAAGAAACTAAAGCGAAGTAACAATGAATAGTAAATTTCAATCAATATTTAATTTAATCAAGGCACATAAAACTGATTGTTTCATATCAACTTCATTAATTACGCGTGAGTGACTTATCGAAGCTAATACTGCAGATTTTTGTTTAATTTTTGCTAGAAACAATAAAATTCATGTATTTGTGGATGAACGTGATATCACCAATCTTAAAAAACATAATCCTAATTTAATCGCACATTTATATAAAGATATAAACACCTGATTGGATTTTTGTAAGACTCAGAAATTAAAGAGTGTGCTATTTGAAGATAATACTACTTCGTATGAACAATATATTCAGTATATTAAGCCTTTAAAAACTAAATTAGTATCAATAAGTGCCGATGATTTAAGAATAGTTAAGACAACAGATGAATTAAAAAAATTACAAAAGTCTGCTGACATCATTACAGCCGCAATCGAACATTTAAAACGATGAACGAAAGTTGGTCATTCTGAAATTGCCGTTGCCAAAGAACTATATAAGTATGTTATGGCACACGGTGCTAGCGGTTTATCGTTTCAAACAATTGTTTCTTTTGGTGAAAATGCAGCTGACATTCATAGTGTCCCTACCAATCGCAAACTAAAAAAGAACGAAGTTATTTTAGTGGATGCTGGTTGCATATGTCAAGGTTATTGTTCTGATATTACACGAGTTTGATGAATAGGAACGCCACCAAAACAAATTAAAGAAATGTACGATGTTGTTTTAAAAACTAATCTATTAGGTATTAAAAATGCTAAAGCGAATGTCATCGGCTCACGATTAGATGCCGTATGTCGAAATTTTATTAAGCAAAATTGACACAATTATGACATCCCACACGGTGTAGGACATGGTGTTGGCCGTTTAATTCATGAAAACCCACGTATTAATAAAATTTATCACAAATCGTTGCCGATCAATTCTGTTGTGACAATCGAACCAGGAATTTATAACAGTAAAATTGGTGGCGTGCGCATTGAAGATACCATTTTGATTACCAAAAATGGTTGCAAAGTTTTAACTAGTAAATCACCTAAATAATTATTTATCAAGCGAATTTAATTGATTGATTCAAGAATCTACAATTTTTTGTACTCCGATATAAATGTTTTTATTTTTTAAATCAATTCCTAATATTTTGATGGTCTCAATTGGAGAAAGTGAACAACCACTTGATAAAAATTTAAAATATTTGTCTAAAGTATTTTTATCACCACTATAAATTTTATTAGCAACCAGCACTGAAACGATTTGACCAATCGCATATTTATAAACATAAAAATTGCCTATATAAAAATGGGGAATTCTCAAAATAGTTGATAGCGAATAAATGTAAGGTTCTTTATTGATTTTATTAACCATATCTTTATCGAATCCTTGATATCTTTCAATCATCTCTAAATAAGTTTTTTTAACATTTTCTTTAGTGAACGGTTTGGATTGATTCACATCTTGGTTTAAAACATATTCTGTATGGCTAAAAACTATTTGTCTTGAAACAGTTGCGAAAAAATTATTAATTAATTCGTTTAGTACCAGTTGCTTCATATTTTTATCATTGCGATATATGTCTAACAGATAATACGATAATAACATTTCATTCACAATTGATGATATCTCTGCATAAAAAATTGAAACTTCATAATAAATTTTTTGTTTTTTGTTAATAAAATAAGAATTTAATGAATGACCTAATTCATGAGCGATTGTATAGACTGAGCGAATCGTATTATCAAAATTTAAAGATATGTAATATTTCGATAAACCTTTTGTTTCGCCGATTGAATATGCCCCTTGTTGTTTGTTTGGTTTAGGTAGTCACGAAATTCATTGATCGTTGAAAGCTTTTTTAACAATCGTTAAGTATTCGTCACCTAATGGTTTGAGCGAATTCAAAACAATTTTTTGTGTATCTTCTATGGAGAATGTAAAAGTTTTTTTGGATAAATCCATAGTTTTATCTCAAGGTTCTAAACTTTTTAAATTTAGTTGTTTTTTTAATATTTGATTAAAAATAGTACGATATTTTTGAAAACTTGATTTGAATATTTCTACATGTTTATACAAATCTTCAATGACTGATACATCAATTTCATCTGTAAAAGCAGTTGCACCTACATAATCTGGAAATTTATGAATTTTGCTTAAAGTATTTAACATTAAGTAATTGTAATAAAGTGTTTGTGTTAAAGTATTTTCATACTTGCTATAACTTTGATTAAAATTAATTCAGGTAGTTTTACGGATTTGACGATCATCACTCTTTAAATTTTTAGTTACATCAGCTATTGTTTTTAGTGGTATTTTTTTACCAGATGAATTCAAGGCATCTTCAAATTTAATCTCGGTATCACATAATGTCGAAAAAATCGTACTAAATCCACCATTAATGATACTAGTTGTTGATAGAACTTTTTGTTGGTCTTCCTTTAAAATATGCGGTGCTTGACGAAAAATTAATTCGAATTCCCGTTTAAATTCCTTGATGTTTTGATCTTTTAAATATTTTAAAAGATTTGCTTTGTTCTCAATTACTTTATTGGTGTAATTTGATAGACTAACATGAAATTTATTGGCATCATTGTTTATTTTTTGTGTTCAGGCTATTCATTCAGGTGAATTTTGATTTTCATTATAGTTATTGCTGACATAATTATTTAAACGGTTTGATAAAATGTCATATTGTTCATTTAGTGACAATCACTTTTTAAAATTAATTAAATTATCACTAAATTTGGGGAATAAACTAATTATTTCTGCCTGTTTGCTAAGTCAATTTGCGTAAAGCTTTTCTAATGCACTGCCATTAAGAATGGTTTCTAAATTTCAAGAATATTTTTTTAAGTTTGTCTTTTGCATAAACGATTAATTCAATATAATGATTTTACTTTAAAAATGTTACAGACAAACTATGAATATTAATCTAATGATGCAACAAGCACAAAAACTACAGCGTGAAATGCAAAAAAAAATGGAAGCATTTGAGAAAAAGGAATTTGAATTTGATTATAAAAATGGTTCAGTCATTGTCAATATGACTGGTGCTGGGAAAATTACTAAATTGACAGTCAATCCTACTTTAGTTGATCCTGAAGACAAAATTACTATGGAAGAAATGATTGCAGAAGCAATTAACCAAGGATATGATTCCATTCAAGAAGATAAAAATGAAATCCAGCAATCATCAATGCCTAAAGGTAACTTACCTGGGTTATTTTAATGAAAACCACAGGATTTGAATTTTTAATTGATGCACTTAAGTCTTT
Source organism: Mycoplasmataceae bacterium (assembly GCA_031275175.1). Classification (GTDB taxonomy): domain Bacteria; phylum Bacillota_I; class Bacilli_A; order Mycoplasmatales; family Mycoplasmoidaceae; genus Malacoplasma_A. Next base: position 1,642 of record JAISPD010000007.1, on the reverse strand, counting down.
ACCGGGAGTCGGTAAAAAACAAGCAGAAAAAATTGCTTATTTTTTAGCATTAAAAGATGAACAATATATCAAAGAATTTACTCAGCGGATTAATGATGTACATCACAAAATTAAATTTTGCAAGCAATGTAATAATTTTTCCACCAATGAATTGTGCGAGATTTGTTCTAACCAAACACGCTTACAAAACAAATTATGTGTAATATCAATGATTGAAGATTTAGAAAAAATTGAATCAACTAATTCATATATTGGTTTGTATTATGTTTTACAAGGCGAAATTGATGTAAAGAATAAAACTAAACTAGATCAAAACATTGTTAAAAAATTTATGGATTTAATCCAGACTCACAAGTTTGAAGAAATCATTCTAGCTACCGATTGAACGATCAACGGAGAAACAACCGCCATATTTATTAAAAAAATTATTAATCAGTTGTCACCTAATACTTATGTGTATCGTTTAGCGGTTGGTTTGCCTATCAATTCAGCGTTAGATTATGCTGATAATATTACACTAAAACACGCCATTGAAAATAAGACTAAATATTAATATCAAGTAATTATTGACTTAAAAATAATCATTAATGCATCGCACAAAATCCTAAGTAAGGGGGGGTAAAGTTTCCACTTGATTTGAAACATAAAGATTATACATTTCATCTGCAGAATAATAATCTAAAGATTCTCTAAATATTCCGTTAGCCCAAGACGCAGCGGCATTAATTTCTTTTTGTGTAACATTAGTAAAATCTGTACCTTTAGGATATTTTCTTCTCATTGATCCATTAAAGTTTTCTATTCCGCATTTTTCTCATGAACAATATGAATGGGTAAAAAAGATTGCGATGTCATCTTTATTATTGTGGATAGATTTAGAATAATCTTTTCACCTTCAAAACTCGCTAACGTTATCTGGGGTAATAGATTTTTTATATATAAAGAGATTAATTACACATTCCCTTGACGACATTAATTACCTCTTTTCATAAATTCTTTGAGCATGTATTCCATAATTTTACTCTTACTAGCATCATTTTCCTTAGCTAATTTTTTGATGAATTCGATAACTTTATTATCAAGGCGAAAGCTAACATTCATTCTAGTGGTTTCTGGTTCTAAATTTAATTTCATAATGTGCAAATTTTATACATTTAATATCAAAAACTTTAATATTTAGTAACACTAAACTCGTATATTAAAAAAATTTATATGTTTGTTTCATTGGGAATAATAAGTTATTTGGTAAAAAATCATCTTTTACCATAACTAAAAGAAAAACTTTAAATGTTTTGTTCAATTCAATGTGTCTAGTCATTTTTAAAAGTTTAGAAGTAAAAAATCTTCTCAAACTATTGCTTGCCAAAATATAAATAAAATTATAAATACCACTAATTCAGGTAACAATCATGAAAACACATGACAACATTAATAAAATTCTTACAGCTCACGGTGAAAATTGATTCTAGTATTTGTGGCGAGTTCCAAGGTAAAACTAAATAAAAAATAAATAATTAGAAAGATTGGATTAAAAATTAATTAAGTGACAAATTAGTTTATGTGTTTTTCTAAATAACTGTAATCGTATTTATAGACATTTCTTTTGAATTCGTCCCATCTTTCTATCGGTGTTTTAATAAAT
>JAISPD010000028.1 GCA_031275175.1 Mycoplasmataceae bacterium | reverse complement strand
TGAAAATTGCTCATTGTTAGCCTCTTTTAAAATATTTGTTCAAATTAATTTTACAAGGGCCCAATGGGCTTTTTATATTTATCTATAGAAGTGCTAACTTAGGGGTTGACTTGACCAATATGAAATTGTTCACTAAAGAAAACGATAATCTTTGTAGATTATGCTAAAATTACTCAATGTTTAATGTTAAGGGAATATGCTTCATAATTACCAAAAATCTCATTTAACTAAACCAATTGTTATCTCGTTGTTTTGCTTGACTGTCTTAATTACTTTTTTATTAATTTGATTGCTATTGGGTGATATCAATATCTTAAATCAGCAATGATTAATTCCCTACAAAGGAGTTATGTGATCTGGAAAGATAACTGAAAATAATTATCAAAGCATTTTTGAAATATATCAACACGATATTCAATATTGAGGTTTGCATCCAATAGGTGACGCACCTCAATGAGATATTAAAGATGCTCATGATTTTCTTCTTTATAGTGAAGATGATTATTTCCAAAGTGGGATGACTATTTTATCATCCAATTTAAAATTAACTTGACAAATATCATTAATAATTGGTGTGGTTTTATTAGCCTTTATTTCGCTTCCGTTATTTTTTAAAATTTTTGGTTGAATGAACATTGATGTCCTAACATTTGTAATTACTATTGCTTTGGGTTGCATAGCATTTATTTATTCTGGTTTAATTCCACACACTTTTGGCACTAGTTGAATATGAATTATTCGGGTGGTAATAATGTTAGCGGCTGCAGCTATTACTTTCTTATTGGTTAACAAGTTCATTAACTTTTTAATGTTGAAAAGCGGAATTGGTGATCAATCAATTAATGAACTTGTTAATAGGGAGCGAGAACGAATTGAATCTAGTAATACACTTAAAGATTTAAAAGAACAATATAAAAAAGGTGATGATTTAACTTATGTCGATCTTAACAAAGATGATTAATTTGTTAAAATAACACCATATGCAACTAGTTGATGAATGCATAATTGTTTTACAAGCCGGTAAAGGGGGCAACGGTATTGTTTCTTGACGTCGTGAAGCTAATGTGCCCATGGGAGGTCCTTATGGTGGCAATGGTGGAGATGGTGGCAATATTATTTTAATTGGTGACCACAATGTTAATACATTGTTCGAATGAAATAATCATAAATTAGTAGTTGCACCAGATGGCGAAAACGGACGAACCGCCAAAGAAACCGGGCACAAAGGAACGGATGTCTTCATTAATTTACCTTTGGGTACATCCGTTTATGATTACGATTCTAAAAAAATCATTGTTGATATTTTAGAATCAGGGCAAACCTTTGTAATTTGTGAAGGCGGCAAAGGTGGTAAGGGGAATGCTTTCTTTAAATCATCAATGAATCGTGCCCCAACATTGCATGAAAATGGTGATTTAGGTGAACAAAAGAAAGTAATACTTAAATTGCGTTACATTGCCGATGTTGGTTTAGTAGGTTTACCAAATGCAGGTAAATCATCTTTAATTTCGCAAATTTCTAATGTCAAATCAAAAATCGGTAGTTATCAGTTTACAACTTTAACGCCAAAATTAGGAGTAGTAGAAAGAAATCATCGCAAGATGGTATTTGCTGATTTACCAGGCTTAATAGAAGGTGCAACAGAAGGCAAAGGCTTAGGACGAGAATTTTTGAAACATATTGAACGTTGTTTAATTTTGATTCATTTAATTTCAATAAGCACTCAAGACAATGAGAATTTAAACCACGCTTACACAATAATTAACAATGAACTGAAACAATATAACCAAGTTTTATTAGACAAACCAATTATTGTCGTTATTAATAAAATTGATTTACCATATGATGTGAAGATAATTGAAAGATTGCAAAAGTTCATCAACAAAAAAGTATTTTTAATTAGTGCTAAAACTAATGAAGGCGTTGATCAATTAATCAATGAGCTGTTTCATATTTATGAAGAACTTCAAAAAAAAGAAGCTGCCAAACTATTGAAACAAAAAAGCAAAGTAAAAGTAATTGAATTGAAACAACAAAAAGATTTTGTCAAAGATTTAAAAATTAAACAAATTGATGCTCAAAAATGAGAAGTTCAAAGTGAATTTATGAAATACTGGACAAATAAAATTCCACTTGATACTAAAGACAACATTGTGCGTTATAACCAAAAAATGAAAACGATTAAAGTTGAAGAAACAGCCCGACAAATGGGTGCAAAAGCAGGTCATAGTTTACTTATCTATGGAAACGAACTTACCATAGATTAATTATGAAGATTGTGATTGCTACCAATAATCAACAAAAATTTCAACAAATTTTATATGCGTTAAAACCATTAAATAAATATTGTGTTTTTCTTAGCCTAAAAGACATTAACTACCATAAAAAAATTAATGAAAATGGTAAAACGTTCGCACAGAATAGTTTAAAGAAAGCATTACAAGTTTTTCGTGATATTGGATATGTAACAATTGCTGAAGATAGTGGTTTGTGTATTAATGCTTTAAACGGAGAACCGGGAGTTTTTACTAGTAGATTCGCTGGTGTCAATGCTACACGTAGACAACAATTGATAAAAATTTTACATAAGATGAAAAAAGTATCCATTCATGATAGAAAAGCTTATTTTGTTTCGGTAGTTACATGCGTTTTTTCAACAAAGAAAATCATTCAAACTCAAGGTAAATTATTGGGAAGCATATCTGAGAAAATAATAAATATCAATAATGGTTTAATTCATGACCCAATTTTCATTCCCAAAGGTTATAAAATAACCTTATCTAAATTATCTATTAATGAAAAATTGAAAATTAATCATCGTGGACAGGCTATTCGTAAATTGATTTCAAAAATAAAAAAATGCGTTGTGAATCTTCATTAAAACAAAGATTTAATCATTGGTTTGGTCATCATCGTCGGAATTTAGGCTAATAGACTGTTGTTCCAAACTGCTTTTAATTTCATTTGATTCAGCAATCGTTTGTTCAACGTCGGTTAACAAAGTTTGGTTGTTAACTTCAATACGCTTAACTTTTTTTAGTATTTGTGTATTTGTATTTGTTAACTGCTTTGCTTTATTTGTTAAAGTAGCTAAATTTTTAATATATTCCAGTCAGTTTTTGGCAACTTTGTGGAAATCGATAAAAATTTTGCTTATTTGTAACTTTACTTGTTCAATGTTTTTGGATAACGCTCTGTCTTTTTCGTTGACAAGGAACAATTTTAGCATTGTCGTAATAGTGGTGGGCGAACACAAGAATATGTGATATTTATTTGCCTCTATTAATAAATCATTACCATACCACGTTACAATATCACCAAACATGCCTTCAGAAGGAATAAAAATAATAACATGTTCGATTTTGTCAGTGGAAGAAATGTATTTAGTTGCTTCTTTAAATTTACTAATGATGTCGCGTTTAAACAATGTTTTAGTTTTTTCAATTTCTAAATCGTTCTGTGACTCAATGATTTTTCGGTAATTATCTAACGGAAATTTTGAATCTATTGGGACCAAATAATTACCTATAGTTACCGCAAAATCAACAATACCTCCATTTTTGAGCCTATATTGTTCTTGCACCAAATCATTATCGCGACCAAAGATATCGTCCAAAATCACTTTTAATTGAAATTCGCCAAAATTGCCACGATTTTTTGCATGTTTGTAAATATCGCTAATTCCTTTAATTTCTGTAGAAATTGATGGGATGTTTTTAGTGGAATTATTTAAATTGTCTAAATTAGTTTTGATCTCGCTATTAAATTTATTTAAGTCTTTTTGAAATTTATCCATTACTTCAATTTTTTCAGATAAAGAAGTAATGTTACGAGTTGAATCCGTATTGGTTTTGTTAATAGACTCATTTAACTCCTGATATCTTTGTTGCATTGCACGTAGTTCAGTTTGCATACTTTGGTTTTGCAAAAGAATATTTTGTAAGACTCCTCTTTGGGTTTGATCATTAGTCTTAGTTTTATTGCGATTGGACTTTAAAAAGAAAATTAATAAACACCCTATTAATAAAAGTAAAAACGCTAAGATTACTACTATAATTGTTTCAATCGTTGTCATTAAATAATATTATCAAAATTACGAGTTAAATATCAATATAATCAAAACCATGTTAAAATTAGCATCTATTCAAACAACCGGAATATCCATATTAATAATTGTGGGATGCATTGTTTTATTTGTTGCTTTCATTGCATTAATTTACATGATTATCGCGTATCGTAAAATAGGCATTGTCGCTAAGAAAATTGATTATTTAGTTGAAGATATGACATACAAGTCTGAACTTTTATCGCCAACTGTTGAAGCTTTGACAAAAATATCCAATTTTATAAATTTACTAGAATCACTCATCAATCAAAATGTTGACAGTTTGACACAATATGCAGACAAAAACAAAGAAACTGTTAGCAAATTCATAAGCAAATTAAAAGACGCAGCCAAAACAGAAGATAAATAAAATGAGTTTAGCTAAAAAAATTGTATTAGGGGCACTTGTCTATATTGGTTATCAAATATTAACCAATAAAAAATATAACGGTTTATGTAAGCAAATTGTAAAAGAGTTTAAGGAAAATAAATTTACAGTGATAAAAGTGTTAGATGATGTTCATACATATTTAAGTGTTCCTAAAGACATCGGTGATGAAACTGTTAAAATAAAAATCGATACAGAAATTAAATTACTTAAGCAGAAAATTATGAATATGGACGCAGAAAAAATTGCCTCACAAACAAATAAGATTATTACAACAGTTGCTGATAGTATAAGTAATTCGCTAACCTCTACAAAGAAAAGAAAGTAATCGTACAATGATTGAAAAATTAATAATTAAAGGTGCTCGAGAGAATAACCTTAAAAATATTGATGTGGAAATCCCTAAGAATAAATTAGTGGTAATTACAGGTTTATCTGGTTCTGGTAAATCATCTTTAGCTTTTGATACCATTTATGCTGATGGTCAACGACGTTATTTGGAATCATTATCGTCTTATGCTAGACAATTTCTGGGAGGAAACGAAAAACCAGATGTTGATTTAATTGAAGGGTTATCACCATCAATTAGTATTGACCAAAAATCAACATCTCACAATCCGCGTTCAACAGTCGGTACAGTAACTGAAATCTATGATTATTTACGTTTGTTATTTGCTAGGATTGGTACACCTTATTGTCCAAATGGTCATGGCCCAATTGAAACATTAACCACTAAACAAATTCTTAATAAAATTGTGGAAAATTTTAAAGCGGATGATAAATTACAAATTCTTGCACCGTTTGTCCACCGTCAAAAAGGAACATTTAAAACTGAATTAGATAAATTAAAAATGGAAGGATTTTTAAGAATAAGAATTGATAATGTTAATTATTCACTTGACGATCAAATTGAACTTAGTAAAAATCAATTTCATAATTTAGACATTATTGTCGATCGCATTATTGCACATCATGATCATGAAACTAAATCGCGCTTAAATGATGCTTTAGAAACGGCCATTAAATATGGCAATGGGAAGGTCATTATTATTAATGGCAATAAAGAAACTTTGTATTCGCAATCACACTCTTGTAAAGTCTGCGGATTTACCATTCCTGAAATGGAACCGAGATTATTTTCCTTCAATTCACCTCTAGGGGCATGTGAATATTGTAAAGGTTTAGGGTTTACTTATGAACCCGATGAAAACAAAATGATTCCTGATAAGTCATTATCAATTAATGCTGGAGGTATAGATTATTTTAAAAATACAGTCAACACCGTTTCAATAGATTGACAAAGGTTTAATGTAATGTTGGAGCATTACAAAATTGATAAAAACAAACCATTAATGAAATTTACAAAAAAAGAAATGGATTTGATTATGTATGGTTCGCCTGAACCAATTGATTGTGAATTACATTCATCAACTGGAAGAACTTACAAAAAATTTGATTATGTTGAAGGAGTATTAGAACTTGTCAAACGTCGTCATCTAGAAACATCATCAGAAATGGCAAGGCAATATTATTCTAAATACATGTCAGAAAAATTATGTGAACATTGTCATGGTAAAAAACTTTCACCAGCAGCCTTAGCGGTAAAAATTGCAGATAAAAATATTATCGATGTCACTGAATTATCAATTAGAGAGTGTATTAATTTTTTACTTGAATTAAAATTAAATGAGCAACAACAACAAATTGCAAAATTGGCCTTAAAAGAAATTATTGATCGTTTGACTTTCTTAGAAAATGTTGGTTTGAATTATTTAACACTTTCTAGAAATGCTGCCACTTTATCAGGGGGAGAGTCCCAACGAATTCGGTTAGCTACACAAATTGGTTCGTCACTTACTGGCATCTTGTATGTTTTAGATGAACCATCAATTGGTTTACATCAAAAAGATAATGATAAATTAATTAAAACATTGAAAAAAATGCGTGATCTTGGTAATACATTAATTGTTGTTGAACACGATGAAGAAACAATGTTAAGCAGTGATTATTTGATAGATATTGGTCCGGGTGCAGGTAAGTTTGGTGGTAAAGTAGTAGCTGTTGGTACACCTAAAGAAGTGATGAAAAACGCTGATTCCCTTACCGGTAAATATCTAAGCGGTGAATTAACAATTCCGGTTCCTAAATCAAGACGAGCAGGTAATGGTCAAAAAATTATTCTCAAAGGGGCGAGTGCTAATAATTTAAAAAATTTAGAAGTTGTGTTCCCGATGGGAAAATTAATTGTGGTTACAGGAGTTTCAGGTAGCGGCAAATCTACTCTTGTCAACGAAACATTGGCTAAAAATATTCAAAAAATGCTATTCTCCCCATTTGTGAAAGCTCCACAAATCAAATCTTTGGTTGGGATAAATGGCCTAGATAAATTAATTATGGTTACACAAGAACCAATTGGTCGTACACCACGAAGTAACCCTGCAACATATGTAGGAGTCTTTGATGATATTAGAGAACTATTTGCACTTTTGCCAGAATCCAAAGCTAGAGGATATAGTAAAGGACGTTTTTCATTTAATATTCCAGGAGGACGTTGTGAAAAATGCTGGGGCGATGGTGTCATTCGGATTGAAATGCATTTTTTACCAGATGTTTATATTACTTGTAGCGAATGTAATGGTAAAAAATACAATGATGAAACTCTAGCCATTAAATATAAAGGGAAATCAATCTATGATGTTTTAGAAATGAGCATTGTGGAGGCACTTGATTTTTTTCAAAACATTCCCAATATTCGTCATAAATTGGAATTGATGAATGATGTTGGTTTAGGTTATTTAAAATTAGGAACACCCGCAACTAAATTATCAGGCGGAGAGGCACAACGAATTAAATTAGCAAAGTTTTTACAAAAACGTGCATCAAATAACACTTTATTAATTTTAGATGAACCAACTACCGGTCTACACACTCATGATATTAAAAATTTAATTCTTGTTTTAAATCGAATTGTTGATCATGGTGCAACGATTATTGTAATTGAACATAATTTTGAATTAATTAAATGTGCTGACCACATTATTGATCTTGGACCAGATGGTGGAGAATTAGGTGGTAAAGTAATAGCAACAGGAACCCCAGAACAATTGCTTAGCAAAACTAATGTTTCTTATACAGCTCAATATTTGCAAAAATATTTAAAAAAATAAGATATTGATTAATGTAGTCGTCCTAAAGATTTTATTGGATTAACTAGCAAACCATAATGAACGCTAATTAATAAATGATTCCAAGTTATAATTCTCCAATGCCTTTAATTTTTGATGTAATTGTTGTGGGTGCAGGACACGCTGGTTTAGAATCAGCATTTGTTTGCAGTCGACTCGGTTACTGTGTAGCATTAATTACTTTATCAAAAGCTTCAATTGCTTTGGTTCCTTGTAACCCTTCCATTGGTGGGCCTGCTAAAGGTATTGTGACACGAGAAATTGATGCTTTAGGTGGAATGCAAGCCAAAGCAGCAGATGCATGCTGTTTACAAATAAAAATGTTGAACACCTCTAAAGGACCAGGTGTGTGAGCTTTACGTTCACAAATTGATAAGTTAGCCTATCAAAAATGATTTTTAAAACAAATTAAAGAAAATCCAAACATTTCGTTAATCATCGATGAAGTAGAATCACTCATCACTAAAAAACAAAATGTTGTTGGTGTTAATTGCACGATTAATAAAAAGATTCAGGCTAGTAAAGTAATCGTGACTACTGGAACCTATTTAAATGCGATCTCACACATCGGAACAATTTCTAAAAAAGAAGGTCCACAAGCATTAAAACGAAGCCAAAGATTTTCGCAAAATTTGAAAAAAATGGGCTTTGAATTAATTAGATTAAAGACTGGTACACCTCCACGAGTAGTGACTGATTCCATTAATTTTAAAAAGGTTAAAATGGAAAAAGGTAGTCTTCAAAAGTTGTGCTTCAATCACTTTAAAAAAAAGTATTTACCAATTAAGAAACAATTACCGTGTTATTTGACATACACTAACAAGCAAACCCATAAAATTATTGAAAAAAATCTCAAGTTATCAGCGATGTATTCTGGGAACATTAAGGGTGTTGGTCCAAGATATTGCCCAAGTATTGAAGATAAAATTGTAAGATTTGCCAATAAACCAAGACACCAAATTTTTATTGAACCAGAATCTATAAAACTAGATACGATGTATTTACAAGGATTATCAACTTCCTTGCCAGAGCGCGTACAAGAAGCACTGATACACAGTGTAGTTGGTTTAGAATCAGCAAAAATAGCTAAATATGGTTATGCCATTGAATATGACGCTATTAACCCAATTCAATTATGACCTTCGCTAGAATCAAAACAATACCATAACCTATATTTTGCCGGACAAATTAACGGTACAAGCGGTTATGAAGAAGCAGCTTGCCAAGGCTTAATGGCAGGTATCAACGCTTCATTAAGCTTGCAAAAGAAGGCCCCATTAATTTTAAAAAGGAATGAAGCTTATATTGGTGTGCTTATTGATGATTTAGCAACTAAAGGAATAACTGATCCTTACCGTTTGTTAACTAGCCGTGCTGAACATCGTTTAGTTTTAAGAAATGATAATGCGATTGATCGCCTAATTAAATATGGTTATTCTATTGGATTAATTTCTCAAAAAAATTATGAACAATATTTGCAACAACAAAAATTAATCAAAAAAATAATTACCCAATTAAAAATCACAACTATCAAGCAAAGTAAACTTACAGCTTTGCAAAAATATAAGAATGGTAACCATAGTTTATATCAATTACTAAAACGTCCAGAAATTAAATTGAAACAATTAATGAAAATTGATGGCTTAACAAAGGATTCTGTTGAAAAAATTGAAATATTGATTAAATTTGATGGATATATTAAACATCAACAAAAAAACATCGATAAATTTAATAAATATGATGATATTTCTTTAAAGAAAATTAAAAATTATTATCGCTTAAAAAATTTATCATTAGAGGCTAAAGATAAATTGAATTCTATTAAACCATTAACTCTTGGTCAAGCAAAAAGAATAAGTGGTATTAATTTAGTGGATTTGATGATAATTAAGTACTACATAGATCACCATGAATAAATTGGAATTCCAAAAACACGTTAATGATGCTTTTAAAAATATTTCACCTACTTTTTTTGAAACAATTGAAGCATATAAAACTTTTTTAAATGAATCTAATCAAACATTGAATCTCACACGTTTAAATACTGAGGATAAAATTTATGGCGAGTATTTTTTTGAATCAATCATTCCTTATAAAAGCGTTGATTTTTCTAAAATAAATTTTGTTCTAGATATAGGCAGCGGTTCTGGAATTCCAGGAATTATTTTAAAGATTTTATATCCTCATATCAATTTGACAATCATTGAAGCAAACACAAAGAAATGTGTCTTTTTAAAACAATTAAGTGAACAATTAAGCATTAATGTGCAAATTTTAAATCAAAGAGCTGAAAACATTGAAAACACGCAACGGGAAATGTTTGATTTGGTGACTTCTCGGGCTGTCACAATTTTGCCAATCTTGCTGGAAATTTCTTTACCTTATGTAAAAGTTGGGGGAATGTTAATTGAACCAAAATCCAAAATGGGTAAGCAAGAAATTAATGGTGTTGAAAAAAATATTATTAATTTGGGCGGGAGATTAGAGAAGATTTTAGAATTTTCATCCATTAATAATAGATTTCATATGGTTATTTTTGTAGCAAAAGTTAAAAAGACTGATCATTCATTTCCGAGAAAGTGAACTAGTCTTTTGAAAGCATTTAAACAATAATGGCAAAAATCATTGCTTTAGTTAATAACGAAATCTCGGTTGGTAAATCTACATCTGCTTTAAATCTATCAATCTTATTATCAAAAAAAAAGAAAAAAACTTTATTGGTAATCATAGATTCCAATTTTATTTTTTCGTATTTAAAAATCCAATTTAATCAAATTAAACTTAATGCCAAAGGTTCAATTGCTCCGTTTGTTTTAGGCGAATATGATAAATATTTTTCAATTCTAGCTTTGAAAGAAAAAATTAATCAAAAAGTACATGATTATCAAAAACTATTTGTCAAACAAATTCAATTAGTTGAAACTAAATACGACTACATTATTGTTGACATTAATCGTAATTTAGAAAAATTAATTGATGCTTCACTTAAAATTTCTTGCAAAGCTATTGCTGTCTATGACAGTCATAATTTTTCTTCATTATCATTGCAAAAGACATTAAATAAAATTCAAAAAAGTCGATCTATAAATTCAGTCTTGAAACTGTTTGCGATAGTATTGAACAATTACGATCATATCAAACACATTGCTTCATTAGTCCAAATTAATAAAATAATCGGTCCAAATTTATTACTTATAACCTTACCCCATCGTGAAGAATTATTGAAGGTTAATCAAGAAATTATCAAATTTATTAAACATAATTTATGAGATGATTATGTTATAAACTTAACTTCACTAGTTGATGAAATCATTAAAGATTCATAAAAAAATTATACAATTTATACATGTCTTTCATATTAGAACTAAAATGACGTGGTTTGCTAAAAAATGCCACTAACGAAGATAAAATTAATATTTTTGAACAAAAGCGCGGAACTGCATATATAGGGTTTGATCCTTCGGCTGATTCATTACACTTAGGCAACTATGTTATGATTTTGGTCTTACGTTATTTAAAAAAATTTAATCATAAAGCAATTGCGGTAATCGGTGGGGCGACTGGGCAAGTTGGAGATCCTTCTGGCAAAAAGACAGAACGAACTATGTTAGATGTTCATAACGCTAAAAATAATGCAGCCGCTATTAAAAAACAATTAATTAAATATGCTGATGTAGAAGTTTTTAACAACATAGAAATATATGGAAAAATGTCTGTTCTAGAATTTTTGAGAAATGTCGGCAAATTAATTAATGTAAATTATTTACTTGAAAAAGACATTATCAAATCACGCATTGATTTTGGCATATCTTACACTGAATTTTCATACAACTTAATGCAAGGTTATGATTTTGCTTGACTATATGCTAACAAAAGCGTTTCCATGCAAATTGGAGGAAGCGATCAATGAGGAAACATCACTACTGGAATTGAAATGATTCGTAAACTTTATGGTGATCAAAATAATGCTTGCGGTCTAACCATCTCACTCTTGACAAAGACTGATGGAACTAAATTTGGCAAAACTGAAGGTGGTGCTATCTATTTGGATAAAAATCGTACTACCCCGTTTGCAATGTATCAATTTCTGCTCAACCAAACCGATGCTGATGTCGGGAAAATGCTTAAATTTTTAACAATGCTAAGTGAAAAACAAATAAAAGATGTTATGGATGAGCATATTCATGAACCAAGTAAACGTATCGCCCAAATGAAATTAACACAAATCATAGTAACAGATATACACGGTGAAGTTGAATATCAACGTTGCTTAAAAATTTCAAATACCCTATTTAAAGGTAATGTTGAGAATCTTTCATTAGATGAAATCAAAGATGCTTTGAGCAGTTTGCCATCGTTCAAAGCTACTGAATCAGCATACAACATTGTAGATTTATTAGTTTCATGTAAAGCTTGTCCTTCCAAAAGTGAAGCTCGTAAATTAGTCGAAGCAAATGCGATATATGTTAATAACCAATTAATTAAATCAATTGATACAATCATCAAAAAGAGTGACGCACTTCATCGCAATTTTACTTATATTAAGAAAGGTAAAAAGAACTATTTCTTAGTTCAATGATAAATTATGTTTAAAACATTCATTAGTTCATTAGTTACCAAACATTTCAAGAAAAAATTAGATAACTGAACGATTAAAGAAGAAGACGTTACAGAAGTATTGAAACAAATTCGCATTACATTGTTAGATGCCGACGTCAATTTATTAGTAGTCAAAGATTTTATTAAAAATGTTCGTCAACAAGTTGTAGGTAGAGTTATTGCTCAAGGAGAAGACCCAGAACAAGTGTTAATTGCAATTATTAAAGAACAATTAACAAATATTCTTGGCAAAAATCCATCAGAAATAGATGTTAGTCAACATCCTTTGAAAATCATGATGATCGGTTTGCAAGGCTCAGGTAAAACAACAACATCAGCTAAATTAGCTAATTATTTTAAAAATAAATTTTCCAAAAAACCATTGTTAATTGCTTTGGATATATATCGTCCTGCAGCGATTGATCAATTAGAAATATTAGCTAAAGAAGTTAACATTGATTTTTTTCAAAAAGGTACACAAGATCCTGTAATTACTGCTAATCAAGCATTAGAATATGCAAAGACTAATCAAGAAGATGTAATTATCTTTGATACAGCAGGGCGCTTACAAAGTGATGAAGAGTTAATTGATGAATTAAAAAACATTCGTAACCGCGTACATCCTGATGAAATCTTATTAGTAATAGATGCTATGAGTGGCCAAGATGTGATTAATGTTGCCACAGAGTTTAATCGCCATTTAGATTTGACAGGTTTTATCATTACAAAGTTGGATTCTGACGCTCGTGCTGGTGCTGCACTTTCACTCACTCATTTATTAAACTTACCAGTTAAATTTATTGGTGATGGTGAACGCATCGGATCACTAGATATTTTCTATCCTGAAAGAATTGCAGATCGTATTTTAGGTTTAGGCGATATTGTTACTTTAGCAGAAAAAGCTGCAGACGTTTTAGATGAAAACAAAACGAAAAAATCATTAGCGAGAATGCTAATCGGCAAAATGGATCTTGAAGATTTAATGGAACAAATGAAACAATTAACCAAACTCGGATCAGTTTCTACCATAGCAAAAATGTTGCCAAATAATACTAAATTAAGTGAAGATAAATTACTAGAAGCTGAGCAAAAAATGAAGGTTTGACAAATTATGTTGACATCAATGACCCTCAAAGAACGACGTGATCCAAGTGTTTTTAAAAAACAACCTAATCGTAAAATACGAGTTGTCAAGGGATCTGGTCGTAAACCTGATGATCTCAACAAGTTGTTATCAGAATGAGAAAAGGCTAAGAAAAAAATGTCAGAAATGGGGAATATGATTAAGCACGGTCGTAACCCCTTTGGCCAATTTGGTATGTAGATTGATACATGCCTTAAAGTATATTTACTTTATAGCGATAACTTTATATAATATGCCGACATTTAAAGAAAGAGGTAATTATATTGGTAAAAATTAGACTAACCAGGTTAGGAAAGCATAAAGATCCGTTCTATCGTATCGTGCTAACAGATTCTCGCACAAAACGTGATGGTAAATACATTTTACAGTTAGGAACATTTGAACCTAATGAAGGTGTAATTAAAATTAAAAAAGATCTAGTGATTGATGCGCTTATCAAAGGGGCACAGCCGACTGAAACAATTCTTAATATGCTAAAAAATGAAGGCATTTGAGCTGAGTATATTAAAGTTAAGAAAGCTAAGAAAAAGCATCATCGGAAAATCACCGCGAAACGATATGCGCTGAAAAAAGGCGATTCTCAAGTAAAAGAAACAACGCAAGAAAAAAATAATCATTAATGCGCATTACAGTCTTAACTTTATTCCCTAAAATGTTTGATAATTTTTTAACACAATCAATTGTTAAAAGAACTATCAATAATAAACTAGTTAAGGTTGATGTCGTTGATTTTCGGAAATTTTCTCAAGATAAAAATAAACGTGTTGATAATTATCAATATGGTGGTGGTCCTGGAATGATTATTGCTCTACCAACAATTGTTGAGGCAATTAAAAAATATCGCACTCCCAAAAGTAAGGTAATATTGCTAAGCCCACAAGGACAAACATATTCGCAAGCAAAAGCAGAAGCTTTATCTAAAAAACAACACTTAATTTTGATTGCGGGACATTATGAGGGTTTTGATGAACGACTCATTAATTATGTGGATGAAGTTATTTCGATTGGTGATTACATACTAATGGGTGGTGAAATTCCCACTATGATTATTATTGAAAGTGTTATAAGATTATTGTATCAAGCTATTAACAAGGAAAGTTTACACTGTGAATCATTTGAAAATAATTTATTGGATTATCCGGTTTACACAAAACCAATTAATTTCGAAGGATACAAAGTACCGAATGTTCTTTTAAGTGGTAATCATGCTCTCATTGAAAATTATCGAAAAGAACAAAGAATTAAAAAAACAAAAAAATATCGTAAGGATCTATATCAAAAATATTTGAAGGAGGTAATAAATGACTAAATTAAACAAAGGTGCAATTATTCGTCGAATTGAACGAGCGCAAATGCGCGAGGATTTACCAGAATTTAGAGCAGGTGACACTGTTTCTGTTCATGTGAAAATAGTTGAAGGTAATAAAACACGTGTGCAAAGATTTGATGGAATTGTTTTAAAAATAACTGGTAAAAAACTTTCCAGAACATTTACTATTAGAAAAGAATCAAATGGTGTTGGGGTAGAGGAGACATTTTCATATCATTCGCCTTTAATTGTAAAAATTGAAGTAGTTAAAAAAGGTAAAGTTAGACGCGCATATATTTCATATATGCGTAAACGTTCTGGTAAATCAGCAAGGATTAAAGTTGTTAAATAAATTAACATTTTCATATGCCTACAAACAAAAATAAAGAAGCTTCCAAAAAAGACAACAACCATCATGTGTTTTCTTTAATACATCATAAGAAAAAATTACCAGAATCATTTGATGTTGGTAAATTTGATTATGTAAATTTAAAAGCTGGAAGTATTAAATTTAAGTCCTTATATGGTAAAGGTTCGCTATGAAAGCGTTACTTGATTGCGATCATTATCGGTATTGTTATGGGGGCTGCTACCCAGTTTTTGGTTAAAAATACTGGTTTATATAATTCAGGTTTAAGTGCTATTACTCAAGGAATTGCTCGTATTAGTAACACTTTATCTCAAAAAAGTGATAATCCAGCGATTCAAGCTAATGCCACGATTATTTTTAATGCATTATTTTGGGGTATCTACGTCCTTTTTAATGTTCCTTTATTTATTTTTGCACTCAAAAAAATTGGTAAAACGTTTGCCAATTTAACAATTGTATTTATTGTGGTTACAAATTTGTTAGGATTTGGGTTATCTTGCATCCATAATATTGATCATGTTTTTTTATTTGGAAATTCAATCGCTGAAGGTTCCAAAGTTGACGAACCATTTTCAAAATCTGATAATATTTTTGCAGCAAAAGGTATTTACAACATTCCGTTTTGGTTTGAACCAAAGGTAGACTCGGCAGTATTACCAGATCAAATATTTAATCCAAGTTATGATCCATACAAAGCGCTTTTATTATTTATTTACGCTTTTGCTTATGGTTTAATTTGTTCAGTAACTTATGCTATTTTGTATATTGTTGGTGGTTGTAGCGGGGGTGGTGATTTTTTATCAATTTATTATTCATCAATCAAGCATCGCCCTCTTGGTAGTTTATTAATTGCTGTTAATTCGTCAATGTTATTCTTTGGGTTCATTATTGGTTCTTATCTTTCTTGTGGAATTATGAACTCACAAGGTTTCGCCTTCCCATTTTTCTTTTCAGCTAATTTAATTGCTTCCTTTTTATCAGTGGTCGTGTTTGGATTACTATTAAACAAATTTTTCCCAATTCAACGAATTGTTAAAGTAGAGATTATTAGCGAACGTATTATGGGGATTCGTGATGAATTATTTAAATCTAATTTTACTCACTCCATGACTATTAGTAAAAATGTAGGTGCTTATACTTTAAAAGAAAAAGACATTATTTGAACAGTTTGTATGTATATTGAAGTGCCTAATTTAGTACGTCATATCAAAAAAATTGACGACAGAGCTTTGGTCATTGTTTCAACAGTAAATGATGTTGATGGCCAAATGAAGATTTATCGTCAAGGCTCAATCGATTAGTTTTATGTCTATTAATTGATTTCCTGGGCACATGGCCAAAACTTTGTATGCAATTCAAAGTCTCTCTAATATTAATCTTGTTATAGAAATTGTTGATGCTCGTGCTATTCGTGCGACAACAAATCAAACATTGACTAAACATTTTCAACAAACCAAACTAATAGTTGCACTCAAAAGCGACTTAGCAGATGTAACCAATATTAAACTTGAAGAAAATATGTTAATCGGTTCCATCAAGGACAAACATTTACATAAACGAGTTATTAATAAATTAAATGAAATTTTTGAGAAAAAAATGGATCAATTCAAACAGAAAGGATTACTAAATCCCACATTCTATGGGGTTGTTGTTGGTTTACCAAACGTTGGTAAATCTTCATTCATTAATCTGTTAAATCCACCAGCTAAATTGTTAGCTAGTAACTATCCGGGCACAACTAAAAAGAAACAATTAATTAGGGTTAATAAAAATTATTTTTTATATGATACACCGGGTGTTTTAATTAAAAAAAACTTGAATACTGAAAATATTTATCGATTGGCATTAGTTGGAATAATTAAAAAAGAACTTTTGCCAATGAGAGAGGTTTTAATGTGAGGATATGAATATCTCAAAAAACATTATTTAAATATGCTATTAAAAAAATATGAACTAACCAATGCACCAGATTTCAATGACTTCCTAAAGTTTATCTGTCGAAAATATTTTTTTATAAGCAGCAAAAATTTTTTAGATGAAAATCGTGGATTAAATTTTTTGTATAATGATTGGCTCAATAATTTAAAGATAAATTATGAAAAATAAATTCAACATGTATATTTTTGAAAATAAATATCAACTCAGAGGTTATAAAACAATTGTCGGTTTAGATGAAGTTGGCAGGGGTGCATGAGCTGGTCCAGTTGTCGCTGCAGCAGTATGCTTACCGATGAATTATCGTAATGATGAAATCAAAGATTCCAAACAGTTATCCATTAGTCAACGGAACAAACTTTATGATGAAATTCGTAAGCATGCTATCGATTATTCAGTGATTTTTATAGATCCCGTTCAAGTTGATGAATTAAATGTTAAAGTGGCATCTATTAATGCAATGAAACAAGCGTTAGAGGAACTAGCTATTGAGAAACCGTGTGTCGCTCTGATTGATGCTGAAAAAATTGATACCAAAATTGAAACTAAATCAATTATTAAAGGTGATGAAAAATCTATTTCCATCGCTTCTGCGAGCATTCTTGCTAAAGTATGCCGTGATCGCTATATGAACAAAATATCAGAAAAGTATCCGCAATATCATTTTGCCAAACATAAAGGATATGGAACTTTACAACATTTAAAGGCTTTAAAAAAATATGGTCCGATTGCTGCGTTTCATAGATTTTCATATAGCCCTATCAAAAAAATATCTGAAAGTTTTAATAAGATAAAAAACATATAATTACGTCCTATATTTAAGGAACCAAAAATGAAATCAACTATTAAAAAAATATCACCAATCAACACTGAAAAAGAAGAATTAATTAAATTTCTACGCATTGACCGCCATATTATGGAAATGCATTTAAAACGACTTTCAGAATTGTTTAAGAACGATACATCAGAACAAATTGGCCAAAAATTGCAAAATATTCTTATTCGTGATAATTTATTCAACGCAATTATGAATGAAGTAGCTAGAAATTTTGAAGTTACCTATGATCAAGAAGAGTTAAAACAATTAGCTGAGCGCTTAAAAGAACAATTTAAAGATCGCAAAGATGATGTAATCAACGAAATTGCTAAAAAAGTTATTACCAAATCTTTAATATTTGATGAACTTGCTAAAGAATGAAATATTACGGTTACCGATCAAGAAGTTAATGATTCACTTAATCAATATTACAAAATTACTAATCAATCTATCCGTTCCTACAAAGAAGACAAAGAAAAATTTGAAGGAATTCGTAGCGTGATGCAAGAAGAAAAAATTTCTAACGAATTAATTAATCGTTTCTCTAAAATCCGTCTTGATCATGAAGCTATCAAAAAACAATTTGAAGAAGCTGCTGAACGACAAAAGATGGCTAAAGAAAATGCTAAACAAGAGCAAAAAACAACTCCATCAAAAGAAAAAGAAGAAACTGAAACAACTGACAATAATAAAGTTAAATAATAGTTATTTACTTTAATTACGGATTAAAGATCAAAAATAGTCGTTCGCACTAACGGCTTTTTTTTCTTGTTTTTTCAAATAAAGAATTCAGTGGTATTCTCAGTAATACGACGAATTTCATTATTATTAATTGCATAATCCTTGCGTTTCATTGATGCTTCAATATTTTCTTTAATTGAATATGCGATTTTGGTAATTAAAGATGTAGAGGTTTTTGCATAGAATGAACCTCTAGTAGCGATGACTGGTAATTCAGCGATTCGTTTATTTTCGCGATCAACAATCATCGTTACATTAAAAACACCATCTTGTGATAATACTCTACGGTATTTCAAGACGCCAGTGGTGTCAGCATTTATTTTATTCCCATCAACATATATTTCACCACTATCAACAAATTCTTCTGTAGCACTAGCTACATGGTTTAACAATTGTACTTTTTGACCATTTACAACTTGAATCACATTTGCTTGATTAATTCCAGATTCAATGGCATTATTTTTCAAAGCCCTTAACATTTTGTATTCTCCGTGAATCGGAATGATATATTGGGGATTAATTAACTTAAACATTAATTGCTGTTCTTGTTTAGTTGCGTGACCAGAAGCATGAATGCGTTGATTTGGTGTATTTTGAATGATTGTCATACCTGTTTTATAAAATTTATTTACCAATTGTTCTACAGCTGCATAATTTCCCGGAATAGGATTAGAAGATAAAATTAATAAATCTGTTGGTTTTAAAACAATCCAATTATGCTTCCCATTAGCCATTTGACTTAAAGCAGCCATTTCTTCACCTTGTGATCCAGTTGAAAGAATTAATAATTCCTCATCTTTATATTGATTGATATCTCTTGATTCAATAAAACATGATTTGGCAACATTTAAAAACCCAACACTAATAGAAGTTTCAATATTTGTTTCCATTGAACGACCACACAGACAAATTTTGCGTCCAGCTTTAATAGCAATTTCAATGATTTCCTCAATCCTACCTAAATTTGAAGCGAAAGTAGAAATAATGATTCTTTTTTTAGCTTTTAAAATTATTCGTCGTAATTCATCAATTATGAACTTTTCGCTCACGCTAAACCCAGGAGTCTCCGCATTAGTTGATTCACATAAAAGAACATCGATTTCGCGTCTGCCTAAATCTGCCATTTTTAAAATATCAGATTCATCACCTTGTGTACTAAAATCAAAACGAAAATCACCAGTAGAAATAATTTTGCCATTAATTGTTTCTAAATATACACCAAAGGCATCAGGGATTGAATGACAAACTCTAAAAAATTCAATTTTAAAATGTTTGCTGTTAATTTTAGTATCGTCATTAAAGTACTCAAAATGATGAGGCAATAAATCTTTGTGTTCTTTTAATTTACGATTAATAATCCCAGCAGTTAATTTCGCAGCATAAATTTTAGGAATTGCCACAGTTTTTAATAAGTAGGGAATCCCACCGATATGGTCCTCATGAGCGTGAGTAACAATTAAAGCTTTGATCTTATCTTTGTTTTCAACTAAGTAATCAAATGGACAAATAATTGAATTCACACCCAATAAGACATTTTCATCTGCAAACTTAATACCACAATCAACAATGTAAATTTCATCATCGTGTTCTACGATGTACATATTCTTCCCAATCTCTTCAATTCCACCAAGAGCAAAAATATTTGTAGGTTTTTGATTTTCTGTATTTATTTTTTCCATAAGATCCTTAATAATAATTCATTTCTAATATCTAATTCATTGTGATAATTTATTTGGCGATATGTCTTTGTTGATTTTGTCATAGAACAAAATACCATTTAAATGATCAATTTCGTGTTGCAAGCATATTGCTAAAATACCTTCGGCATCAATCACAATATCTTTTTTGTTAATTAAATCATAAGCTTTGATAATTATCCGATTACGTCTACGTACCACACCTTGATAATCATTGATCACGCTTAAGCAACCTTCTCCGTCCTTAATATATGCATATAACATGGATTCTGAAATAATTTTAGGGTTAGCAATCAAATATTTATATTCCTGATCTTTAATATTAAAGTGTAAATAAATAACTTTTTTGGTTAAGCCAACTTGCGGACCGGCTAGTGCTATGCCGGGGCGAATTTGATACTTTTTATCCTCACCATTATAACAAGCATCAACATATGATACCATCCGATTAATTAATTCTTGATCGTTTGTAGACATAGGGAAAACAAGATCATTGCTTACTTGCCGTAAAATAGGATCTGAATCTTCCATTATTCAATTTTGTTGTGGATTCATGATGTTAGAGTAATTGACTACAATTTATCTAGGTTGCAATATTATACACTACTTTAAATTGTTTCGTATTTTGTCTCGTGAAAATTCTTATTGCCTAAATTCCAATTGCAACATCTATTACATTCAATCAGCAGAAGACTTCATGATTAATTCTTAATATTTTGAAAAGTTTTCCAAAGGGTTACCATATTTTGAGTATGGAAGAACCTTTAAATGATCAATTGTAAGAATTTATTGAAAATCATATTTAATATTGATTGTTAATTAAATATTTTAAGAATAATTTTCTGCACAATCTTTGCACTGTTTTTTATTACACGGCAATCTATCGCTATTTTTGTGTTTCAAACAATTGATGCTATTTAGATCATATCGTTTTATTAATCTGTTTACTTGGCCAGTATTATTGTTTAAGCAAGTTGCTATCATTCTTTTATTAGCTTTGTTGTTAACAATGTTTGATACTAACAAATATTTATATTCCTCTTTCGTCATAATTAGCTCGCTATTCTAATGATAATTTTTGGAGAAAATCGTTGATCTTTTGTTTGGGACATTTTCCCTGAGCTTTTTAGATATTTGCAAATTTAATATAATTAATAACTTAAAATAAGTTATGCAAAACAGGCACGCACTCAAGGAACAAATTTCTATTCTAGTTCCTTGTTATAACTGCGAATCATATTTAGAAAAATGTTTACAAAATTTATTGAATATTAATTTGGATAAAGATAAATATTTAATCATTTGTTACAATGACGGTAGTGTAGACAAAACTTCTAAAATATTGCAAGTGTATAGAAAGAAACATTCTAATATTCATATAATTGATGGTAAAAAAAATAAAGGATTGCCTTGAGCTAGACAACAATTATTGAACGAAACAAAGACTAAATATTTTTATTTTGTCGATAGTGATGATTTCGTTACCCAAGATGGATTGGCAAAAATTTATGATATTGCACTCAGCACTGATGCTGACATTGTTTTATCTAAATCTTATTCATATCATGTTGGCCGCAAACCAAGAATCAATTGATTTTGCAAACATTTTTCCTTAAAAAAATCACTCATTTATTATGTAAATAATAATTTATTTTATTTATGAAATGTGCTTATAAAAACAGATTTTTATAGAACAATAAATTTGAATCATTCACACAGTGCTTCTTTTGCTGAAGATCATTTATTTTTATCAGTTTTATTTTCTTTTAATCCAAAAACTACTTTTTGTATACAACCCACTTACCATTACATCGCTCATAATCAATCGGAAATGCATAATGCGAGCAAAGTTTTTAAAAGAATGGTTGATAATTTTAAAAACTTTGAGCAAATATGCGAAAAAGTAATGAGTAATATAAAAGAATATCCTATTTTATGTGAGGCATTAATTAACAATGCAATGTACATTGTGTTGATGAATGTTGGTATGGTATTTAGTTATTCGTGGATGGGAAAGAAAATACGAAAGAATTTAGATAATATTCAAATTGATGAGTGTAAAGAAATGCTTCGTTCGATTCAATTCTTTATTCAAAATAATCATTTAAAAATTAAAATGCCATCATCTTGGTGAAAAAGAATTACTGCTTTTCTTTTCGTTCATAAAGTAATTAAACAATTGAAAAAGAATAAATTTTAAAGCATAATTACTTTACTAATTTTCTTGTCAATGAATAGTTTTAATAAGAGTCAAAAAAATCATTTTTGCAAACCATGAAAATTTTGATTTCCAATGTTTTTTATCTTATGAGGGGGGGGTAATCTTTCTAATTATTTGGATTAAAAATTAATTAAGTGACAAAATATAATTTTTAGATATAGTATCTTTTGTATGAAAAATAGTCCTCCTAACGAGGACTATTAGTACACCTTTCAGGCAGGTGCAAAATGAATTATAAAGATGCAAAGAGAGCCATTGAATGATTTAAGAGTAGAGAGTTATTTAAGTTTATTAAAACTAAAAAACATAATTACTATTGATTACTATATTTTATAAACGTTGTTCAAATAGGAGAGAATCTTAGGATTCTAATAGACCAAACATATGGAAGTGGGTCTAGAAGGTTCAAAAGGCAAAGTCTATTCCAATGATTTATTAAAGTATTGCAAAATTTAAATAATGGTTGAAAGACTAGGGAGGCTTTAGCCAATAATCGGCATCTCCCTAATTATCATTTTGAGAAAACTTCGCATCGAAAACTTTTCTATAAATTATGTAGTCAATTAAAACAAGTGATAATTCAATTTTGTAATTGCAATTCACTAGCAGACTTCTTGACATTAAAATTACATTCAACCAATGAAAGGAACAAAAGTTGGAGCAAAATATAAATGTTACGTCGCTAGAGAATTAGATCCGTTAGTTGCAGATATGTGAAGAATCATGAATGTATACTCACGCAATAATTACAGTATTCTTATTAGAATGCTTAATCGTGGCACGCTCAATGAATATCTAAAGAACTTAATCGGTACTTTCGATGATCAAAAATACGAAGATAAACTTGTTGAAATAATCAATAGATATCGGCTTTTTAAGCGAAACAAATATTTACTAAATTTAACATTTTACCGATCAAATCTTATTCTAAATGCTTGCGGTTTAAAACCATTTAAACGGCAACTCGGTATAATGCACGATAAAATTTCTCCAATATATCCGCCAGGCTTAATGCAGTTAGATGTTAAAGAGACACATCGAGGTGATTTAAAGCATTTTGGAAAAATGTATTGGATGTGTATTGTGGATTATGAATTAGGTTTTATTTATCGTGAACCATCAATGTGAAGACCCAAGTCGTTACAACAAA
>JAISPD010000020.1 GCA_031275175.1 Mycoplasmataceae bacterium | reverse complement strand
CAAGAAAAACAATCCTATTTTTTCAGAAATAAATAAAAAAGTTAAATCCATTTTTGAAGCATTTAAAATTCAATTGCCTAAAAATTTATATTAAATGTAGGTATCTTTTTAGGGATTTTGGGTTATTAATAATCTTCTTATTATGTTGAGATTGTCAAAACAATAAATCTGATTTAAATTGAGATGTAACAAATAATTGATATTTAAGCATTAATAAGTTTGTGCAATTCGTTTAAAGAAATAGCATCCGTTTTTTCATTGATCTTGCTTCTTGGATAGCTAAATCTAGTTTATCTAAATGTTTAGTTTCATTAATAGAAAATATTTGATCAATAAATTTCTTAGCCGCTTGCGGACTAGTAAATTCTTTTTCATCAATTTTTATGGTTATTTGAATCATAATTCCAACCTCCATTATAACTTTTTATGATTATAGACTATTTTTATGATACGCACTAATCGTAACAGTATAAAAAAAATAAGGGCGTAAATTTTAAATCCAAGTGCAACACTTTATGTTTAACTGCTGAATTATAGTTGATGTAGTATAAGACATTTCGCCATTTAATCTTTTCCTATGCGTAAGGTCAGGTAAACTATGCTTAATTGGAGAAAGGGTACAGGTGTTCTAGTATGAACTATAATAAACAACATATAAGGACTAAATTGACTAAGCACAAACTCGTAAAATCTGAACTAGCCCTATTAGACAAGGCGATGATATCGTCCTTCAAACAGAGATTAAGTCTGGAACGCGAGGTGGTGGTAAAGTCAAACATCCTAAATCTCACACTCCTTCTAATCAACCGCCTTTGCGTTCGGTCGTAATGGCTTTGCAGCAATCGGTAGAAAAATTCGCAGAACAAGTAAACACTCGTTTTGATAATTTTGAGAAGAGAGTCGGCAACATTGAATCTGATATTCAAACCATCAACACTCGTTTGGATAATCTCGTTAAGGTGAATAATCTTAAAGAGTAATTCAAAATAATTGGTTAATTAAACTAGGATGCACCTCAATTCGGATTTTGATTTTTAATCTAATTTCGTGATACGCATTAAGTTGCTTTTCAGAAATATATACATTTAGTGAGTATAATTGGCATCAAATGCATAAAGATATCAAGCGAATTTTAATAGATAATAAAACCATCAAACAAGCTATTCGAAAGTTAGCTATAAAGATTAATAATGATTATGAAGATAAAGCACCTATTTTAATTGGTGTTTTAAAAGGATGTTTGCCATTTTATAATGAATTATTTTTGCAGTTAACATGTGACCCTATTATGGATTTTATGATTGTATCTAGTTATTCAGGTGTGAATTCGCA
Organism: Mycoplasmataceae bacterium; assembly: GCA_031275175.1. Lineage (GTDB taxonomy): Bacteria > Bacillota_I > Bacilli_A > Mycoplasmatales > Mycoplasmoidaceae > Malacoplasma_A. The sequence continues at coordinate 17,926 of JAISPD010000020.1, read as the reverse complement.
GAATATTAAAATTGTAGCAGATTTGAGACAAAATATAGCTAATCGACATGTTATTATTGTTGAAGACATTGTAGATACGGGTAAAACGTTAGCTAAAGTTATTGAAATACTTAAATTACGTAAACCAGCATCTATTAAAGTTACTTGTCTTTTAGACAAACCAAATTGTCGCATTAATGCTTTTCAACCCGACTATATTTGTTTTAAAATTAAACATGTGTTTGCAGTGGGCTATGGCTTGGACTATAATGAAAAATATCGTAATTTACCATATGTTGGCGAGCTTAAGCAACAATTGTATGCGAGGAGCTAATAATGAATCAAAATAAAAATGTAAATTCTTTTGCTGAAGAAGTAAAAGAAGATCACACACAACCCAAAAATAATTCTAATCGTAATAATAGTAACAATACTTCTGTTGTAGATCCTGATAGTAAAAATCGTTTACGCAAAAAAATTATAAATTGAGTAGCATTAGCTCTTCTATTAGGTGTGATTGCAATCATTGTTTATTTTGGTTGTTTTGCAGGTGGTTCTACAAAGATAGACACTTCATCTAACTCTATTAAAGTAAGTGGCGATGCCAATAATCAAACCATGACAATTGAAACTAAAAAATCAACATATACTGTTAAAGGTTTAGATTCTATTGATGCAGAGCAAGACAAAAATAGCAATTTGATATGAGCTAATCCATACATATCCAACGTTGGAGGTTCATATAGTGTATGGTCAGTTTATGTTAAAAGCACCAACGGCACTATAGTTTTTTATGTTGATGAAAGGACTGAAATCATTACTAATCCAACAACTGAAGTAAGTACTACTGTTACTTACTATACAACCGGGTCTGATTCTACTTATGCTAACAGAATGACTGATGATGTTGCATATTACATGAGTTATGCGATACATAGTAACATGCAAATTGCTCAGCAATCACCATGATTGTCATTCTTTTTAAATATGATCCCCACACTTTTATTGTTAGGTGTAATGTTTTGGATTATGAACCGTGCGATGCGTATGCAAGGTGGTGGACAAGGCGATGAAGGTTCAATTTTTGGTATCGGTAAATCACAAGCTAGATTGGCACAATCTAATGTTAAATTTAGTGATGTAGCTGGTATTGAAGAAGAAAAAGCAGAATTAATTGAGATTGTAGATTATTTAAAAAATCCTGATAAATATGCAGCGATGGGTGCTAGAACACCAAGAGGAGTAATTCTTTATGGTCCACCAGGAACAGGTAAAACATTATTAGCAAAAGCTGTTGCTGGGGAAGCGCGTGTACCATTCTTTCAAGTATCTGGTTCGGCATTTGAAGATATGTTAGTAGGTGTTGGTGCAAAACGTGTACGTGATTTATTTACCAAAGCTAAAAAAGCTGCACCATCAATTATCTTTATTGATGAATTAGATTCAGTAGCATCTAAGCGAGGTAAATTTGATGTAGCGGGTGGTGGAAGCGGCCTAGCAGATCAAACCATTAACCAATTGTTAGCTGAGATGGACGGTTTTAGCACTAAAACTGGAGTAGTCGTGATGGCGGCAACAAACCGATTAGATGTACTAGATGATGCCATTTTAAGACCAGGTCGTTTTGATAGACACATTCAAGTTAATTTACCTGATATTAAAGAACGTGAAGCAATTTTAAAAATTCATTCTCGTAATAAAAATTTATCTGCGAAAGTTCATTTGGAAGATATAGCACGAAGAACTCCAGGATTTTCTGGTGCTCAACTAGAAAATGTTTTAAATGAAGCTACTTTGTTAGCTGTACGTTTAGGTAAATCTGCGATAGGGATGGATGAAATTGATGAGGCGATAGATCGAGTAATTGCTGGCCCTGCTAAGAAATCACGCGTAATTACTGATAATGAGAAAAAACAAATTGCTTATCATGAGGCAGGTCATGCTTTAGTTGGATTACACACTCCTGGTAGCGATGTGGTAGAAAAAATTACCATTATTCCAAGAGGACAAGCTGCAGGTTATACACTTTCTACACCAGAGAAACAAGAAATTCATATTCAAAAAAAATCAGACTTATTATCAATTGTGACGGCTATTTTAGGAGGACGAGCTTCTGAAGAGGTAGTTTATGGTAAATCTGAAATTTCTACAGGTGCAGCGAATGATTTATTTAAAGTAACAAATATTGTGCGTTCCATGGTTACTCAGTTAGGTATGACTGATTTAGGTATGACTCAATACATTCCATCCGAGGGACAAGTTAACCCATATGCGGCCAAATTGTATTCAGAACAAACTGCTCAAAAAATTGACAAAGAAATTAATGAATTAATTGACACACAATATAAAAAGGCTAAAGATATAATTGTCAAAAATCGTAAGGAATTAGATTTAATTGTTGAAGCATTGATTTTATTAGAAACTATTGTGAAGAATCAAATTGATTACATTCATAAGAATTTAAAATTACCTAAAGAAGCTATTGATAAAAAAAATCAAAACGATCGTTTAGCTGAGGAGAAACATCAAGAAACATTATCTGAAAAATCAGACAATGTTGACAAAAAAAACTAATCAAAATAGTTTTTTGTATTTATGAGATTCAAAAAAATAACTGAATTAAAATTCATAATTCAAAGTAAATGTTTTCAAATTTACAATGATGGAATATTAAGAGCACCTCATAAATGATGACAACATATTTATGTGATTTATCATTGGACTATCTTTGAACAATTATTATTTTTAATTAATTTTGCAGCAACACTTGCATTCAGCATTTATGGTTTTATAAATCATGAATTTGTAGGCGCAGGGACACCCGCATTAGATTATGTAGTTGCAACGATATCATTGGTTGGCAATATTACTGATATTATGTCAATCATTCTAGGAAGTAAAAAAAGGATATCCACTTTTTCTTGGGGGTTTGTTGCTTGCATTACATTAGGGATTGTGTCATATATTATGGGGACAATTGGTACTGCGATTGTTTACATTGTTATACAAATGCCGATGCAATTTGTAGGTTTTTATCTGTGACGACGAAATTCTGTTAATAAAATCCAAATAATTCCTAAACGTATGCGTTGATGGGTCATTTTACTAATAATCATGATTACTGCAGGATTAACGACGGGATTTTATTTTTTGCAACGACTCCCTGCTTTTTATAATTTTTTCCATGGCTCAGAGGAAATTCATAATCAGGGTGAACTAATTTTAGATTCATTAAATCTAATTTTAGGGATAGTTGGTATAGCATTAATGGTAATGGTTTTTAGGGAACAGTGAATAGTATGGATTATTTTTAACATATCTAATCTAACATTGTTTTCTTTTCCAGATAATTTACAGCCACAAATGATTACATTGTCATTAACCGCTTTAATTAATTCATTTTACGGTGTTTGAAATTGAAGACATGATACGAAGATAAAACGGTATGAAGTGTAAGCCGCCTTGATATAAAAAAATTTTATTTTTTTCGCAATGAAATATTTTAGAAAAATTAATTTTTTCAATAAATATTTTTATAACCTTAGGATTACTTATTTATCAATGTGTTAATAACCATGCAAATGATTGAATGACTTGGGTAGCATTTCTTGCTAATATTTTCAATATCATTAGTGTAATCTTAGCTACTAAAAAACATATTAGTTGTTTTATTTGAGGGATATTAGCCGTCATTGGCTTTGGTGGTGTAGCATTTGGTCAACGTCTATTTGGTAATCTCATTCTCTATTGAGCGTTCTATATACCTGCACAAATATTAGCTCTATATCTATGAAAGAAAAATTCAAATAACAAAATTGAAGTTATCCCTAAACATATTAAGGGTTGACAAATATTTTTAACATTCAGTATTTTGATTGCATTTATTGCTTTATTCTCATGAGTGGAATTACTAAAAAGTTTTCAAGAATTTTGGTTTCAAAAACTAGATTATTATCCTTTCACAATTACATATATTTTAGATGCAACTATTTTGGTATTGTCAATAGTAATGACAATATATGTGTGATGTCGTTTTAGAGAACGATGATATGTTTCCATTCTAGTGGATTCATGTCAGATTGCGTTATGAATCACAATCATCTATAAAAATGTAAATAATATTAGTGCTTGGATTATGTTTGTGTCTTCGTTCTCAATGATGACAAGTGCAATTTATGGTGTTTTTAATTGAAAAAAGCAACTATAATCAGCACATAGTTCAAAGAGGTTAATCATGGAAAATAAGATAATAATTATTTATCAATCAAAAAAAGGTAATACCAAATACTTAGCTGAGTTAATTGCGAAAGAGCTTAAATGCGAAGCAATAGATGTTGCACAAAACCCTAAAATTAATTTAGAACAATACAATTTAGTTGGTTTTGGTAGTGGTGTTTATTTTGGGTCTTTTGGATGTGAGTTAAAAAAATGAATTAAAAATATCCAATGATCAGCCCCAGAAGTTTGTAAACCTGATGCATTTATATTCACCACACAGCATGTATCGAAGGCCAATCGTATTCACTCAAGATTTAATAAATTTTTGCAAAAAAAAGCTGGCATTACTACGATTTCAGGCTGAGCAACACAACCAAAATATTTAAAAACCCCAGAGAGTTTTGCTAATCTTAAAGAATGAATTAATTCAAAAATTTTCGTACCTAAGTCAGCTGTAAAAGTTGAAAATAAAAACTAACTTTAATCAATGTCAAATTGATTGAGCTCGTTATAGAATTGTTTTACTTCTGGTGAAACGATGATTTGATTTTTGTGGAAATTCAAGACTTTTAAATTTTCTAGTTTTCTAACTCTAGATAAAGCAACATAAAGTTGACCGCAAGCAAAAATGTTTTTACAATCAATAACCGCAGCATCTAATGTCATTCCTTGACTTTTATGAATAGTTAAAGCGTAAGCTGGCAAGAGAGGAATCTGTTTTAATTTAGCTTTTGGTCGTCCATCAAAACCTAATCTAGCCCAAACATGACGACGTAATTTAATAATTTCATTTTGGTTTTCAAATTTAACTGAAACAATGTAACTTTTTACGTTGCAATTTGTCACATAACCTACAGATCCATTCATATAGCGACCTTTTTTATCATTGCTAATGGCAATAACTTTAGCACCAGCTTTAAGTTTTAATAATGGTTTAGCAATACAATCTCGAACTATTGCTTCTTTATCATGCTTAAATTTATGATTCCGTTTACCTTTAATTTCGGCGGTAAAAGTATACATTGGACCATCAATTTGTTCTAAACGTTGGTTATTAAAATTATCGCATTCTTCATTGGTAGAAAAAAACACTGTTGTATCTTTTGGCAATTCACGGGTTCGGCATTTTTCTAAAACCTGAGCAGTTTTTGCGTCTCATTTTCCCGTGCGAATTTCATTTAAAAATTTAATAAAAATTTTATCTTCTTGTCGATATACATCTTGTAAATGAATAGTTTTAATTTTAGCAGCTCGTCATGACGGGGAATTAAATAGCCATTGATTTTTATTTTTTTCTCAACCATTGACAACTGGTGGAATTTGGTAAAAATCTCCTGTAAAAATCATAACCTTTCCACCAAATGGTTTAACACATCCAGTAGTTTGTTTTAAGATTTCGTTAATTAATTCAAAAGTATCAGCTCTAAGCATGGAAACTTCATCAATAATGATGTAATCAACTTTCGCCATTCGCATGGTTATACCGCGAAACAGAAATGAAGACTTCATGAAACCAATATAACCCATATCACTTCGATTTTGCAATCCCATGAGTTTATGAATAGTTATGCCACCTAAGTTTAAAGCGTTAATTCCCGTGGTAGATGTAAGTACAATTTTTTCACCTTGGGCTTTTAATGAATTGAAAATTGCTGTTAACAAATGGGTTTTACCAACACCTGCTGGTCCTGTAATAAAAAGCGATTGTTTATTTATGGTAATATCATCAAGCAATTGAAGAAATTCGTTATTTTGCATACGAATCAATTATACATGGGCACAATATTTAGGTTGCTTATGGTTATAATACTTGATGCTATGAAACCTATTGTTAATATTTTAAAAAAATATCATATTTCAAAAAATGATACAGTATCATATGGTTCATATTTAGCAAAAATAAAACCAATTCTATCTAAACCAAAAAAAAACCATAAATTAATTTTAGTTACAGCAACTTCGCCAACACCAGCTGGCGAAGGTAAGACTACAGTATCTATTGGATTAAATGATGCTTTGAATCATCTAGGGAAACAATCAATTGTGACTTTGAGAGAACCATCAATGGGACCAGTTTTTGGTGTAAAAGGAGGAGCGAATGGTGGCGGGAAGGCACAAGTTATTCCTAAAGATGATATTGATTTACACTTGACTGGTGATTTTCATGCAATTACCGCAGCCAATAATTTAATTGCAGCTTGCATTGACAATCATATTTATTGAGGTAATCAACTGAAAATAGATCTCAATAAAATTATTTGAAAACGGGTTTTGGATGTTAACGATCGTTCACTTAGAAATATTGAAATAGTTATTGATGCTATTAAAAAAACGAAATATTACTCTGGTTTTGATATTACAGCAGCGAGTGAATTGATGGCGATTTTTTGTATAGCTAATAACGAGCAAGAATTGATACAGCGTATTAACAATATTATTGTTGCATACACAACAAACGACCAACCAGTTTACGTGAAAGACTTACATATTACCGGTGCAATTATGAAAATTTTGCAAAATGCTCTATGACCAAATGCTGTGCAAACGTTGGCTGGCAATTTAGCATTAATTCATGGAGGGCCATTTGCTAACATTGCTCATGGATGCAATAGTTTATTTGCGACAAAAACCGCGATGAATATTAGTGAGTACACAATTACTGAAGCGGGGTTTGGTAGTGATTTAGGAGCAGAAAAATTCGTTGATATTGTTTGTGATAACGGACAACTTAATCCTAATTTAATAGTGTTGGTTACGAGCATTCGTTCTTTAAAAATGCACGGTGGAGAAGACAACAAAACGAATTTAAGTGGCAATCATCGTTTAGTTTTAGGAATGAATAATTTAAAACAACATATTAAAAATATCAAAAATTTTAATTTACCATTCATAGTGGTAATTAATCAATTTGATACTGATAAACAAACTGAATTAAAAATATTGAAAGATTTTTTAGAAGAAAACAAAATTCAATATTCTTTTACTACTTTATTTAAAAAAGGAGTATCCGGAGCAATGGATCTGGCCAAAAAGGTGCTATCTTTGATTGATTCTAAAGAAGAAATTAAATTTATTTATAAGAGAAATGATAAATTAGATAACAAAATTCATCAAATTGTTACTAAGTGTTATGGGGCGTTAGGAGTTGAGTATTCTACAAAAGCTCAAAACCAAATGAAAAAATTAATAAATACAAAAGCATGAGTATGCATGGCAAAAACACCGTTAACATTTCATGATAATTCTAAGGAATTAATCACTGATAAACCGTTTAAAATTTTTATTAAAGATTTAATATTAGCCAATGGTGCAAATTTTATTATTGTAATGGCTGGTAATATTTTTAGAATGCCAGGTTTGCCAAAAAATCCTGCTGCATGCAACATGTAATTGAATTATGGCTAAATATTTAGCAGCTGTTTCTGGTGGTCCTGATTCAATGGTGATGCTGCACATTTATCGTAAGCAAATTGAAGTAGTTTGTCATGTTAATTATCTTAAACGTCCATCTGCCAATCGGGATATGGAAATTGTACAATCGTTTTGTAAAACTCACAAATTACCGTTAGAAATATTAAAAGTTGAATCTTCAATTTATCAACAATACTACAAAATTAACCATAATTTTCAAACTATGGCCCGCAATATACGTTATGATTTTTTTGTTAAATGTGCACGCAAATATAAAGTAGATACAGTAATGATTGCTCATAATAAAGATGATTTTTTAGAGACAGTTTACATGCAAAAAAAACGACAAACCAAAAATTTATTTATGGGAATTGCTAAAATATCTAAGTACAAAAATATTTATATATATCGACCATTTTTAAATAAATGGAAAAAAGAACTTTTACAATATTGTGAAAAAAATAATATAGCATATGGGATTGATGAAACTAATGAACTTGATGTTTATGAGCGTAATCGCGTTCGCAAAGTATTAATAAAATTAAGCGATGCAGAAAAAGAAACAGAAATTAAACGTATTGAAAAAATCAATAAATTACAGTCATCAAAAATAAAAATGATTCAAAAGCAATATGTATTATGGGAGCATAAAAATTTTGATCTTGATATTTTTTGTGATGCACCTTTGTGAATGAAGGAACAATTAATTTATAAATTTCTCGTAGAGCATAAAATTAATCGAATCAATGCGAATAAAATTAAATTAATTAGACGATTTATAGAAAGCACGAAAAGCAAAATAGATTTGAGACTTGGGAACCATTTAAAATTGCGAAAAATTGATGGTATTTTAACAATTATTTAATATTCAGAAATTACTTATCCACTACAAGGTTTTATTTTTATTGGGGGAAACGTAAAAATTTTTGGATGTGAAATGTAATATTTGATATATGTATATTCTTATTAAACCAAAACCAATTTCACCTAAAACTAGAGTTTACTTAGTAAAATCTTACCGTGATGTGAACGGTATGCCAAAGCATAAAATTCTCAAGAATTACGGTTCTTATTTGGAGTTAATTAAGAAGGATAAAAGAATTGTAGAAAAACTTCAAATTAGAGCTAATCGCAATACATTATTAGAAGAACAAGGCAAGAAAATTATTATTGAACCTACGAAGTATGGTGAGTGAAATAAAATTTATAATATTGGATATTTATTTTGTAAAGCTTTTTTGAATGTCTACAGACCCGATTTTGTAAGGAAATTAAAAAATTAAAACTCGGTAAATTTTATCGTTACATTCTTTATCACATGATTTACAATAACAAAATTAAGTATCAACCTGAATTGTATTTTGAAGGTTCTTACTATAGTACGATGAAATTTCCAAATTATCGTACTTTGCAAAAATTATCTGCATTATTGAGCGCCAAAAAAACTAGAAGCCAAATTTGGATACTAGCGCGTATGAGTGTTTATGAAGGGAACAAATCTAGCGACAAACTATTTTACTTACTAATTAACAGTTTTGGATTTCCGATTTATTTTCACCTTGTTAATCTAGATCTAGCTGATTTATCAACAACACTTTATGCAGATATTCAATTATTAGAGAGAAAATTTAAATGTAAAATTTATATTTATGAACATCCAAACATTACTCCTTGATTGCATGACACCAAAGTTTATCGAACTTACAAAGAATATAAGGATAACATGGAAATGAAAATTAAATTGGGTTTACCTTTAGATTTTACTAAAGAACAATTAAAACGTTTAGACCACACAATTGTCGGGATTGGTAAGTTCATTAGTGGTAGTTTAATAATTATTCCATCAAATCCAACGTATGATGAATTACAATTGGTTGCCTTTGTGCGAGCGGTGCAAATTGGAGTATTTAATTTCTTTCGTTTATTAGCTTTTAACAGATTAGATATGGATTACTTATTGCAAGATGTTCAAGAAACCCTTAGACAAATCAACATTAATGGTTCATTTGAAAATTATACAAACATCATTGTCAATGGTAAAGATGAAGAATGAAGATGTTTATATTATGTAATCTTCAATAAGAGAGATACACTAAAAATTATTCCGAGTGCTTATTTGAATATAAGCGCTTTTAGTGCACAACGTTATACAGAATACATTGAAAAAAATTTAAGTAAATTTCTACCTTATTTTAAAACTGAATAATAAGTTGGTTTAATGGGATATTTTCCATTAAAGCAACCATTGCAAAATTTATTTTTACCACCACAACAATTGATTAAATTTTCTAAACTCAAATAACCTAAATAATCACAACCAATTTTTTGTTGTATTTGCTTAAGTGTTTTTTTGGCACCTATGAGTTGGTCACGTGATGGTGTGTCTATACCCAAAAAACAAGGTCACTTAATCATCGGACTAGCAGATAGTAAATATACTTTTTTGGCACCTGCACGCTTAAGCGCTTTCACTAGATAGTGTGAAGTAGTGCCTCGTACAATAGAATCGTCTATGAGCACAATGTTTTTCCCTTTAATGTTAATTTTTAAAGGATTAAGTTTTATATAGACTGATTGTTCCCTTAATGGTTGTGTGGGTTTGATAAAGGTACGTGCAATGTAACGATTTTTAATTAATCCTACTCCGTATGGGATGCCACTAGCTTGTGCATAACCTAATGCTGCATGAATCCCAGAATCTGGGGCACAAATCACCATGTCAGCTTTGAGCGGATGTTCTTCAAAGAGTTTTTTGCCTTGTTCAATTCTTGATAAATAACAATTAACACCATCTATAGTTGTGTCAGGACGAGCAAAATAAACGTATTCAAATATACAAGTTTGTTGTGATTTATCTTTGCTATATAGAATGGATTTAATTTTATTTTTGTTAATAATTACCATTTCTCCCTTTTTAATATCACGGATGAAAGTTGCTCCAATTACATCTAAAGCACAAGATTCAGATGATAGAACATAAGCGCCCGAAGCTAACCTCCCTAAACAAAGTGGACGTATTCCATAAGGATCTCTAACACCTATTAATTTATCCTTGAGCATAATTAGTAAACTAAAAGAGCCTTTAATAGTAAGCAGTGTTTTTTTAATAGCGTTAATAATATCGGCTGTGACTAGATTTTTACAGATCAATTGAAGAATTGATTCAGTGTCTACTGAAGTGTAAAAATTGGATCCACGAGATTCAAGTTGGTCACGGATTATTTCCGCATTGACTAAATTACCATTATGAGCAATAGCAATTTGACCTATTCTTGTATTGGTTAATAATGGTTGCACATTTTCAACTCCCTTGCTACCCGCAGTAGAATAACGCACATGTCCAATGCCTAATGTTGGTTTAATTTTATTTAAATCATTAATAATTTCACTATTAAAAACTTCTCCTACAGAGCCAATGTCTTTATATTGATCAACTTGTTTTCCGTTGCTAACAACAACACCAGTGCCCTCTTGACCTCTATGTTGTAAAGAAAATAAACCATAATATAAAAGTGAAGGTATGTCGATTGAACTACGAGCAGCAATTCCAAAAATACCGCACGCTTCTTTTAGTTCATCGTTATTATGTTTGCATTTAAACACGATTTAAATTACAAAATTAAAGTTTTGCACCTTTACTATTATCAATTAAAAATTTTTCTTTCATGTTATGACGTCACTTAATTAGTTTGGCATTAATTTTTGGATATTTTAAAGCTAAAATTTGAATAGCTAGCATGCCTGCGTTGTAACTATTGTTAATACCAACAGTGGCAACTGGAATAGATTTAGGCATTTGTGCGATAGATAATAAAGCATCTAGTCCATTTAAATCAACTTTTATCGGTACACCTACTACAGGTATGATAGTATGACTTGCAATGACACCAGGTAAATGAGCAGCTAATCCTGCACCAGCAATAATAACTTCGCAACCTTTATTTTGAACAGATTTTAATGTTTGAATTAATTTTTCAGGTACACGGTGAGCAGATAAAATGAACGATTCATATTCCACACCGAATTCTTTTAAAATCATTGCGCTACCACGCATGATTTCTAAATCTGATTTACTGCCGAAGAAAATAGCTACTTTCATAAAATTCAATTATATCTTTGAAAAGTAATTAATACGAACTCACTTATAATATATGATACTATGAGTGTATTAAATCAACCTAAAAAAAATCAAGAATCTTTAATAGCGGTTTCTATTAATGATAAATTAAATACCAAACACAAAAAAGGTAATGAATATTTTAAAGATGATAAACAAACTTATTGGATAATAGACAATAATTTTCAAATACCTGATTTTGCCTACGTTTTAAGACGTTTTTTTCATAAATTGTCACAACCTATTAATGTTGATATTAATAGTTTTTTGAAATTAGTAAAATCAGAAAATGTCATTGGGGTCATTAATGCTTTTTTTTCTGTAGATGCCTTAGCCACACAAAAATATTCATTGAAAACCAAAAATGTACCAAAATTGATTCAACATAATTTTATTTTGGACGCTAAGTTTTATAAAGATGCTATTAAAGTCGCACAGGTTTTAGCAGAGGCCGAAGTTTTTGCTAGTGAACTTATCAATATGCCTGGAAACATCCTTAATGCTGATAAATTTGAATCAATTTGTAAAAACAAGTTTATCGGTTTAAAAAATGTGCAATTAGATGTGCTTCATAAAAATGATTTAACGCAGAAAAAAATGGGGCTTATTTTAGCAGTAGGGCAATCATCGTCTAAATATAATGAACCACGAATCATTACTGCAAAGTATGCAAATGGCGCTAAAAACAAAAAAACAGTAGCCTTAATTGGCAAAGGTTTAATGTTTGATACTGGAGGTTTGAACTTAAAACCAGGTGAATATATGAAATCTATGCATACAGATATGGCTGGAGCAGCGATTAGTTTGGCTACAATTTATGCCTTGGCGAAATTGCAAATTCCAGCCAATGTGACAAGTATAGCAGCTATAGCTAGCAACGAAATTGGCCCTAGTGCTTATCGAGTTAATGATGTCATTAAATCATATAGTGGTGCAACGGTGGAAATTATGGATACTGATGCTGAAGGACGCTTAGTTTTAGCCGATGCGATTAGTTATGCTAAAAAAGATTTAAAAGTTGATACAGTTGTTACAATTGCTACTTTGACAGGATCAATTATGGTAGCATTAGGACATCTATACATAGGTATATGAGCTTCTAATAAACATCAATGATTAGGTTTAGTTAAGGCTGCTAACCAAGCACCTGAACTTATTTGACAAATGCCGTTACATACAGAGTACATGGCGAATGCAATTAAAAATACTGGGATTGCTGATATTGCTAATATTGCTAACGGACGTTGAGGCGCAGCTAATGTGGCTGCAGAATTTTTACATTATTTTGCAGAAGATTTGAATTTTATCCACGCAGATATATGCGGAGGTGTTGAATTTGAAAACCAAACAATACCGGTAATGATTAGAACGTTATTTTATTTCGTGAAGGATTTTCAATAAATGTTTATTAGTAAAAAACAAAAAAGAATTCTCATTCTTACCTTGAGTATTTTAGCGTTAGTGATAATTGCTATGATTTTAGTAATAGTTTGTCTAGGCTAACCAAACAAATTTTGTTTTTTAATTAGAAAAATTAGTGTTAAAGCAACAGACATCGTGGACTGAAAGCAATACATCATAACATGTAAGCTGTATTCAATTGGTGGGAGCACTTTGAAATAATGAGATCTATAAAACGAACAATACATTGAATAACTAAATTCAAATACATATTAAGATATGTGCAGAGTTGAACTACATTACAAATATCCAAAGATTTAATTACTAATAATCTAGTTCAAAAGAAAATTAAATCTGTATTTTTCCTTGGTCATGATTTCTCCTTCTCGTTAATTAAACGTTATTTTGGGACAAAGTCGCTGATCCTTTACTCGGGACATTTTCGCTGATCTTTTAGACCTTTCTTTTTAATAATTGTTTTAATGTTATAATTATTTTGTGCTAAGTAATAATATTCGCAAGAGAGAGAGAGAGAGAGAGAGAGAAGAGGTTAACGCCGACGGCGTTATCAACACTTTTTACTTTTAATAACAAGATTCCTATTTTGGAGTCTTGTTTTTATTTTGTTGTTAAGTACTTAAATAATAAGGAAATAAATAGGTATGAAAAAAAATGAAATTAAACATTCTTCAGTTAATAATGATGAAAAATGACACCATAAACATAAAATGAAATGATTGATTAGTTTAGTGTCGTGTGGATTAATCACTACTGGCATCGGTATTGGGATTGGTTATGCAATTTGACACAACAATACAATCCCAGCTAAGAAAGTAATTAATTACTATTTTGCAAATGGTGAACCAAGAGAACTTGTTAATAAATCTCAAGATCAATCTTCTACCACAATTGTTCTAACATTAAATGGACAAGATTCTAATCAAATAGAATTAAGAAAAAATGATGATATCGATCCTAATACTGGACAGCTTATCAATCCCCTTACTAATAGTCAAATCATGCTTGAACAATTGACACAAACAGGAACATGAAAAATTTCATTTAATGATGATGCAGATTTTGATCATTTGTTCACAATTGCCTTAAGAATTGTTGACAAAAATGATTCTAGTCACAAGATCGATGTAGAAATTGAAGCTTACCCTGCGAATACTCCTCCTGAAGCAATTTATAATTCTATTCCTGAAGAATATCTAATTTCAGAAAGACAATATTATGAAAATAATGGACAAGATCAAGGTTCTGAAGATAAGTTATATGCAATTAATTTTGCTTCTTTAGTCATTGATCCCAAATTTTTAGAATACGATACCCTTTTAATTCCCGATACTTTCAACAGCGTCATTCATAATTTAGGCATTGGAAATTATTCTGAATACGCTCGTAATGTTGAACATTTAGTTTTTGTTTCAAACGCTAACACGCCATTCTCATTTGATGCAGAAGGGAGTTTTCAAGATTGCACAAACTTCATTGATGTGATAGCTACTGGAAGAGACATTTCACACATTAGGGTTAACACTTTTAGCGGTTGTACAAATTTAATCAAAATTGTGACTTCTGGCTTTTCTAATCTGTCAATAGGTGAATTTGCTTTTAACGGTTGTTATAAGTTTGAAGGGTTCGATGCACCAGTAGATTCAATTGATATCACCTCCATCGGCTCTTATGCCTTCAACGGCTGTGCCTCTTTGACTTTTGCTGGTTTAAATTCCATAGCTTCTGTGAATGGCACAGAAAAAATAATTACCCCAGAAAACGCAGGAATAGCGTTTAAACCAATTGATAAATTAATACCTTTTTTTCAAAAAGGATGTTTAATTTCAGGACACATTGATTTATCAAGACCAGAGTGACAAACATTTTTGCCAATGCCTGAAAATGCGTTTGGCTTATGTTATTCTTTGCAATCAGTGGTTTTTGGACCGACAATTTCTTCAATTTCTCAAGGTGCATTTATTAGATGTATTTCATTATCAGAAATTACGATTCCCGATGGTCAATTAACGACAATTGCAAATCAAGCCTTTGACTCATGTTTTTTACTTCAAAAAATCAATTTAGGATTTACAACACTTCCAATAGGATTTACTATAAGTTCTGGCTCATTTAATGAATGTGGTCGGGATGTACCACAAGATGAAGACTGCATTATCAGTGGCAATGCTGCAAATGCTTTCCGCACATTAGCGTGAGCAAATGGTGATTTACCAGAACGTTGAGAAATTAGCAGTTAACAATTAAGTCTGGATTAAAAATTAATTCAGTGACAAATTTAGTGATAATTGGCTTTATTGGCGTTGTTCTACTTTTTTCAATGAATGCAAATAACAACACATTTGATGCATTTTGAAAAGATTTCCTCTTGCGAAACGAGTTGAAACCTACAGTCTAATTTTTTTACAGTAATTTCTTTAATTGTGTTCAACATGTCCGACAATCAACTTATTTGCATTCTTCTTACCAGTGAATAACTACCAAAAATTGTGGATTAGCAAAATTTCTTGTTTTATAATTGTGCATATGTATATTCTCGTTAAACCAAAGCCAATTTCTTCTAAAACTAGAGTTTATTTAGTGAAATCTTATCGCGATGTCAACGGCACCCCCAAACATAAAATCATTAAAAATTATGGTTCATATTTAGAATTGATAGCAAAAGATAAAAGGATTGTTGAAAAATTGCAAATTAAAGCTAACCGTTCAACTGCACTTGAAGAACAAGGTAAAAAAATTATTATTGAACCGACTAAATATGGTGAGTGAAATAAAATTTATAACATAGGTTATTTATTTTGTAAAGCGTGTTTAAATGTTTTCAGACCCGATTTTGTAAAAGAAATCAAGAAGTTAAAACTCGGTAAATTTTATCGTTACATTCTTTATCACATGATTTACAATAACAAAATTAAATATCAACCCGAGTTATATTTTGAGGGTCCTTACTATAAAAATTTACGATTTCCTAATTTTCATACTTTGCAAAAATTAACTTCACTTGTAGCCAGTAGAATAACGGAAGTACAAATTTTATTACTTCAACGCATGAGTATTTATGAAGGTAATAAATCTAATGATAGATTATTTTATTTGCTCATTAATAGTCATGGATTCCCAGTTTATTTTCACTTGATAGATTTGGATTTGCACAATCTGTCTAGTGTGCTTTATGCCGACATTCAATTATTAGAGAGAAAATTTAAATGTAAGATTTACATTTATGAACATCCAAGCATCACACCATGATTGAATAATATAAAAATTTATCGTACTTATCGTGATTATAAAGACAATTTGGATATGAAAATTAAATTGGGTCTACCTTTAGATTTTACTAAAGAACAGTTAAAGTATTTAGATCATACGATTGTTGGCATGAATAAATTCATTAGTGGTAGTTTGATAACCATACCTCCACATCCGACATATGATGATCTGCAATTAGCAGCATTCGTACGTGTTATGCAAATGGGCGTATTTAATTTTTTCCGTAGACTTGCATTTAGCAGACTAAATATGGATTACTTATTGCAAGATGTTCAAGAGACCCTTAGACAAATCAATATTAATGGTTCATTTGAAAACTACACTAACATCATTGTTAACGGTAGTGATGAAGAGTGAAGATCCCTATATTATGTAATTTTTAACAAAAAGGATACTCTCAAAATTATTCCTAACGCTTATTTAAACATTAGTGCATTTAGTGCACAACGTTACACAGAATACATTGAAAAACATCTATCAAAATTTACAATTTATTTTCGGCTGGACGAATAATTTGTTTTAAGGGGATACCTCCCGTTAAAACAGACTGTACAAAATTTATTTTTACCACCACAACATTCAATAAGAATTTCTAAACTTAAAAAACCTAAGTAATTGCATGAGATTTTTTACGCATCTGTTCTAACGAATTATGAGCACCAATTAATTGATTCCGTGATGGTGTGTCTATACCTAAAAAACACGGTCATTTAATCATGGGGCTCGCCGGTAGTAAATATATCTTTTTAACACCAGCCTGTTTAAGTGCTTTGACTAAAAAATGGGAAGTAGTGCCTTTAACGATAGAATCGTCTACTAAAATAATGTTTTTATCAAACATAATTATATTTTAAGGTCATTATGGACTTTTTTATTTAGTGTTGCACTTGGATTTAAAACTTGCGTAATTAATGTACTCAAACAAGCACACTCGTTCTACTCACAATACTTTCGAAATTAAGCGCATGCGAACAGATCATGCATTAGATTTTAAACGAATTGAAAGCTTACGTACAGGCGAATTCAATGATTTATTAACGTCGTTTGGAATTATGCACCAATATTAAATTTGAGGTGAACCTGAAACTAATGGCAAGATTGAAAATTTACACAAACAAATAGATAGTGAGTTATTAAGTGTGATTAATAATTGTGATACTTTGTCCGACGCACTAGATGTAATCAATCAATGATATGTCGCGTACAACAAACACAGAACTAAAGCATACAAACTTTGAAATGCAAACGATAACAAATGAGACACTTACAGAATGACACCATTTCAATCACTGATTTTTGACTTTAGTCAATATACTTAATGGGTATTAGATGTTTTCCGGAATGTCTATATTCTCAGCAGTGAAATAAATTTTAATTTTTATATAATCTTTGCATGACAAACTTCAGAGAGAGAGCCGATCAAGTAATCTTATTTTTTCTTACATAGAACAAGCAATTAGCACTGTTGTTAACGGCTTGTTTTTTATTTTATCAACGAAGTTTTTCAAAAAA
>JAISPD010000018.1 GCA_031275175.1 Mycoplasmataceae bacterium | reverse complement strand
CATATAGTAGCGATTATTTTCATATTCCGTTGTTTTGAATTTATCTTTTTGTTTTTTGTCATATTTCCCTCGTTTTTTTAAAATGATAAAAAATTCTACAATAAAAAAAGCGACAATATTGGAACGTCAATTATATTGTTACCACATTGTAGTGAAATGTAGTTACCTTAAACACGAAATAAAGCGAATGAGATGCAAGTCATAAATTTTCATTCAGACTTAGCAACATCACTATTTTTTGTTAAGAATATAGACATTCTATCTTTTGAGCAATGACTGAAGATTTTAATGAATCTTTGACTGACTCATTATGTTTCCTTATTTTTTAGTCCAAAAATAATCTATTTATATAAATTGTTATCTATTATTCTATTAATTTACCAATTTTAGAAATTAATGGTCAAGTAAACAACCAAAAATTTTTGATTATTTAAAAATAATGTTAAAATATCTTCAACCATAAAGAGTGTGGTAGAGACAAGCTCAATAATCACACAGCAACCCGCAAATGGTGCAAGGTGCTAAAACTTGGATGATGGTGTTAGGAATGCTAACTACTTTCATATTTAAATTTATGGGAGTAGTTTTTCTTTTATATTAGGAGGAAATAAAATGATTAATCAACTAGCGTTATATACAAGTGAATCGGTAGGTAAGGGTCATCCCGATAAAATTTGTGATCAAATCGCAGATGCGATTTTAGATGAATGTCTAAGACAAGATAAAAATAGTCGTGTTGCGTGTGAAGTGCTAGCGAGTAATCATTTAATTGTTGTGGGTGGAGAAATTACTACTAAAGCATACGTAGATGTTGTCAAAATTGCATGGAGTATCTTAAAACCAATTGGTTATGATGAAAATGATTTTACGATTTTAGCTAACATTAATCGTCAATCACCCAATATTACAGCTTTGGTAGACCAAACAAAATCTAAAGCGCTTGGTGCTGGTGACCAAGGTATCGTGTATGGGTATGCAACCAATAAAACTGAAACTTTTATGCCATTATCAACGGTTCTTGCCCACGAATTAGTAAAATTAGCCACTAAGTTAATTGAACAGGGTAAATTTTTAGGTGCAAAATATGATATGAAATCACAAGTGACCATTGATTGAAGCAAAGTTGAACCAAAAATTAATAACATGGTAATGTCCATTCAACATGATGCTAATGTTGATCGTAGTAAATTTAAAAAGTATGTGGTAGACAATGTTATGTTAACTGTGGCAAAAAAATATCATTTAAATATCGATTTTCAAAAGAGAGTAAACGCCAATGGTGATTTCATAATTGGTGGACCGATTGGTGATACAGGATTAACTGGGCGTAAAATTATTGTTGATAACTATGGCACTGCGGCACATGTAGGTGGAGGAGCTTTTAGTGGGAAAGATTACACTAAAGTTGATCGTTCGGGGGCATATTTTGCTAGATGAATTGCTAAAAATGTCATTGCCGCTAAATTAGCAGATCGCTGTGAAATAGAACTGGCGTTTGTTATTGGTGATCCATACCCAATTGCTTTTCGCGTTGAAACATTTAATACCAATCATGTCAAAATAGACAAAATCTATCAAGCAATTAAAAAAACATTTGATATGAATTTAAATCACATTATTAAGGTTCTTAAACTTGATCAACCGATTTATCAACAAACTGCTGTTTATGGTCATTTTGGACGCGACGATTTAAATCTACCGTGAGAAGCTACCAATCAAGTAAAAAATTTATTAAAAAATATCTAATTTTTCAAAAAAATAGCAAATTTCATAATCCATGGATATTTATATTGCAGACACAAAGAGGAGATTAAATAAAAGTGGACCAAAAACAAAAGAACAATTTTAAGTTTGTTAAAAGTAAAATTGAAAGAATTTGCGAAGACTATCGAATCGCTCAGATTAAATTAAAATTTTTAGAAAGTAAACCTAATAAACAAATAGCTGACCAAAATAAAATTTACAAATATCGTAACTACATAAATACATTTGAATTAATTTTGCAATGTTTGAATAAAGAAGATGCTGATTTAATCCGTAATGTAAGTTTATTACGAATTCCCATTCAAGAGCTTGGTTATTCCAATTCGATTTACTATGATAGATATCGTAAAGCCGCAAGTACCTTTTTAAGATACATATCTTAATTAATGAGCGTAATTGTTAGTAACAACTACAACGTAAGTAAAATATCATGTAATTTATTAAATAACTATCGTTATGTCTATGTAGATAGCATTGATGGCGACTTAACAATGAAAAATAATTGATGGTATTTTACATTAAATTTTTATTTAATATTAAATGGTAATTTGCCCATGAATATGTTAGAAGCAAACATCACTTCATCATTTGCAACTGTCAATAATATCTCATTAAATCGTAATCCATATGCACAAATTTCAGGTGATGTAGTTCAAAAAGATCAATGCCAAGTTTACCAAGCTTCTTTTAATATAGATACATCAAATAATAAGTTTTTTGATCAAATGATTACAAGTTATCAAATGTACTTGACATTTACTTTTGGTTACAATGCAGAAGTGGTTGACAAGAATACTTTTAATAATGAAACCTCAAGCACAAATTTATTTTTAAATGAATGAATTTTACAAAATCAACAAATGAGTTTACTCTATTCAAACTACATTAAAGTTAGTGATAATGAAGGTTGGTTTGACAACGGCAGTAGTTACTATTTGACCACTAAAAATGGCTGTTATAGCAGACAAGCTGCTGTTATCTATACTATGAATAATGATTGTGAAGAACTCAAAAAACCAATTGTACATTTATTAAGCTTGCAGACTAATACACCAGCTTGCATTATTGGATATCGTGCTAATTTTTATTATTCAATCAACAGCGAATGCAAGATTTATGAATATCACTATGATAACAAAGATATTGCGCCAATTCATGGTCATTATGATTTAGATTTTCATGTCATTACGAGTTATGATGATAGTACTAAAAGTGTCAACACTAATTTAATTGGTAACTATGGTTTTTACATTCCAACACGTAGTGCAGGCTATTTTGAAATTGAAGTAAAAATTGAACAAAATGATTACGTACGAACATATTGCTTTCATAAGAATTTTAGTTTTTCAAGTGAAACACACTATGATCGAAACATTAATATTACACCAATCATGATTGACACTATTACTAGTGATTACAAAAGGATGACTTTTTAAATATGAAATTCAATAAAAAAATCATATCTCTAGGTTGTGCTACACTAGCTACTAGCATTATTGGAACTACTGTTTTAGCTAGTTTAGCGTTAAAACAAGAAGAGAAAAAACAAACTAAAGAAAAGACTCCAGCTTGTCATCCAAACTATGATCACGAATATATAAGCAGTTTTATTGATCATAATTATTTCATAAAGAAATGTTTAGCTAACTTTGACCATTTAATCATTGACGAAGCAAAATTTCGTGAAAACATTGGGGACATGATTAAAAATGCCTTAAAGAGAATGAACAAATTTTCCAATAATGCTAACAACTATACAATTGAATTGAATTATCAATTTGTGAACGAAACGTCTGTAAATTTAGATGTAGTTTGATATTTACCAGGGATTAATCCTCATAAATATTATGATCAATTTAAAATAAGCTTAGCATTATAATTCCATCCATGCTTAAATTAATTGCTCATCGTGGTGCATCAACATTAGCTTTAGAAAATACTAAGGCAGCTTTTGAAATTGCCGGAAAATCAGCACAAGTATTTGGTATTGAAACGGATATTTGGAAAACTACGGATAATGTATGAGTATGTTCACATGATAACAATCCATTTGTTGATAAAACAATTTTGATTAATCAAAGTAAATATAGCGATATCCAAAAACTTCCATTATCAATAACAAAACCAAAATTTAACACAGATCAAAAAAACTATTTGTGTACATTAGATGATTATCTAGACGTATGTCAAAAATTTGATAAAGCGCCCATTATTGAAATTAAATCAAATGATTTAACAAACGCAGATTGTGTTGTTTTATCAAATAAAATTCACAAGCGCGGATTGTTTGAAAAAACAGCATTTATTAGTTTTGAATTTGATTCATTAAAAACCTTAAGAACAGCGATGCCTAAAATTACTATTTATGATTTAATTGATACAAAATTAGCCAAAAACGGTCTAGGTAAAAGTGGGGTTAAAGTGTCTATTAATCTCAACCATAATGTAAGCGTGAGAAGTTGCTTAGCTACTAAAAAAATAGTTAAATTAGCTCACGAACACCATTTATTAATTAGTATTTGAACAGTTGACAAGGTGCGTTGTGCTCATAGATACAAACACAGAGACGTTGATTTTATTACTACCAACAACATTAATTTATTTACTTAATAAATAGGCAAAATTGGCAATCATGGCCGCATTGTCGTTAGCATATTTTAATTCTGGTAAATAAACTAACTTTCCGATATTTTTAATTTCTTGTCTTAAAACCGAATTCGCACTAACACCACCGCCAATGGCAATAAATTTAGTGATGGGATATTTTGTTAAATAAAATTTTAATTTAATTATGATTTCTTCCACAATCCAGTGAAGCAAAGATGATGCAATGGCAACATGATCTATTTTATGTTTTTGCATTTTGGATTTATTAATCAGGTTTAAAATATTTGTTTTGATACCTGAAAAGCTAAAATTATCAGTTGGTTTAAAATGGCGAATCATTTTTATGTTAATTTTTGTTGGATTATAAATACAATCAATACTTATTCCACCTGGATAGTCTAATTTTAAAAACCTACCAACTTTATCTAAAACCTCTCCGACGGCATCATCTGTCGTTTGGTTTAAGATTTCAATATTATTAATGGATTTAACCAAATAGATGCATGTATGACCACCAGAAACTACTAAGGCAATGAAAGGATATGAAATTATTTTAGTTTGATTAATAGCATATGAATATATGTGCCCCAGCATATGATCAACCGGAAGTAGGGGGATATTTAATAAACTAGCCATAGACTTAGCAAACACTTTTCCAGTATGAAGTGAACCGGGTAGTCCTGGAGTTGAAGTATAAGCAATATGTGTAAGTTGATTAAATTTCAGTTTTGCTTTTTGCATACTATTACTTAAACATTTTGGTAAATTAACTAAATGACTACGTGATGCTATTTCAGGAACGATTCCGCCATATTGCTTGTGTGCTTGCAAAGAAGAACGATTCACATTGATTAAAATTTGATCATTTTTAGAAATTGCAATACTTGTGTCATCACAAGAAGTTTCAATAGCTAAGATGTATTTTGTAGTCATTAAATTTTTTCTTTATATTCCATTCACAAAAAGCTCATATCAGATTTAACCAAATCAGATAAAGGAATTTCCAATAACCTGGCATCATCTTCTTGCCCATTATTTACAAAATTGACATTATTAATTTCAGCTAATAATTCAGCTTTATTATTAGGTTCACCAGCTTCCACTGGATATAACATATCAAAATATGAATTATATTCATTGGGTTTTTCTACTTCTCTTGCCACGAAAGTATTTAAATTTCATAGCGGTGGCGTATAAGAAACATAATCAAAATTTAAGGTAGGTCCATAGACAAACTCATCGTCTTCACTAGAACCGATTCATGGTTGATCACTTTCTTCTTCGGTCTCACAAGGTAAATCGGCACCTTCTAATAGAACTTTATTTAAAACATCATACACTTCGTTTTTTTTGCTAGAATTATTAATCTTCTTATTCACTACTACCATATCTAAAGCGATTGGAGTATCTTTTAATTTTACAATATGGAAATTACCATCAATTAAAGGATATTCATCTTCTCCTTCTGGATCACAATATCATGCATCTTCTCATTGGTCAATTCCGGCGCCCATTGCAGCATACAAAATATCGCCATTGTAAGCGATGATACCGTTATTCTCTGCAAATTTTGCGTCATCTGGATTATCGGGTTTAGCAAATGAATACAAAACTTGTTGGCTATCTGAGTTTAATCTAAAAGTATTAGGAGTAAATTTATCAGTTAATCTTGAGTAAACATCCTCAATTGATGTTAATGAAGTTTCTTTACTTGTAGGGTTAATACCTGGTGGAGAAATTCCTGATTGGGTATCATAAATTAAATGTGCCATATCATAAACTGTTCGCGAATCATCAACCATTGTTAATTGTGGTCGGTTCCCATTTTTATTAAAGCGTGGGTCAGGGTCATGATCTTTATTACCAATCTCCCTAATGATATCGTTTCAAGTAACAGGTGTTCCATCTTCGTAGGCACTGTATCATTCATTATTATCATCCTCTTGTAAATTTGATGATGGCAACTCGTCTATATAATCTCCATGATAAGCGAACATTCAATCTTGCAAAAAATAAGGAATGGCAAATTGTAAAATGGATTGTTCATCTTTATAATAACCGTTTTCATGTGAATATTTATCAATTGAATCAATCACATTATCAATAGTATCACTGAACAAGCATTGTGCATTGGTTGAATCATCGCGTGGATTATAACCATCAGATTTTGGTTTAGCATTATTAATTAGATCTACCGGTTCTGACTCAAGACGCTCAGGGTTGGCAGTTAGTTGATACCTTTTTCCTAGGTATTTTCAATCTATACCCAATTCATTGGTACCATCTTTAACACCACCTAATAATCCCTTTTTGATTAACTCCAAAATACTATAAGTTGAGGGAACGGCAATATCATATGAATTAGCAAATTTTGCAAGAATATCTTCGTTGGTAGAATAGTTAACAAAATTAATTTGATGTTGACGGTGTAATTCCTTCATTAGTTGTGGAGACATATAACTTTCAAAATTAGCAAAAACAATCCCTTGATTACCGCATGAAGATAGTGCAAACGGAGAAATGAGAGTAATGGTTGCTAATGGAATTGAAAATAAAAATTTTAGTTTATGGCACATCTTAAGATTCTCCTCCTTTTGAAGCTGATTCGGTTGCACTTTTTTTATTAGCATTTTTAATTCGGTAATATTTACGAATGGCGTTAACTATTATGATTAGGAAAGTAATAATAACAACAAACGCACCAAATGTTACTACTCAAGCTTTAATCCCTTTCCTTGTGGAATAAATTAGTGTTCCTATGGTTTGAAAAGAACCATTAACTAAGTTGGTAATGATAAAGTCATCTAATGACATTGCCAAAATGATTGCGATGGCTGATAAGATAGCAGGCATTAAATAAGGGATAGTAATTTTTCAAAAAGTATTAAATCTAGTATGACCCAAATCATAACTTGCTAATAATTGATTTCGATTCATTTTTGCCATGCGTGGATAGATCGCAATGATGGCATATGGTGTGCAAAAAGAAATGTGGGCAAGAACAACCGTAAAAAATCCTAAATTGAACCCCATAGCTACTCATGTTGATGAAAATAATAGAGCTAAACTTATACCAGTAATTGCCTCTGGATTAACAATTGTTAATTGAGTAGTAAGATTAACCATTTTTTGTTGGAAAGGTTTTGCTTTTCACAAACCAAAACAAGTAATAATTGCTAAGAGTAAAGATATTGGTACAACTACAACTGAAAGTAATAACGAATTGAATAAACCGTTCAAAAATTCGTCGTCTTTTCATAAGTCTAGATAATTTACAAATGTTGGTGTAGAAAAATTAGGATTAATATTACCACGATCTGTTGGTGCTGAAAAACTCAACAAGACAACAAATATTAATGGCACATAAATCATCGCCAACACAATGTATATGTAAAATTTTTTAAGAAACTGGGTAACCATATTTCATGAAAAATGTTTATTCATGGCTGCTCCTTCTTGCTTTAAAACGTTTTCATATCACTTTTTGGAAGATTAAATATATACCAAAACCTCCCAGCATCACTAAGCATAAGATTAGCGACAAAGTGGAAGCTCTTGTAAGTGCTATGTCACTTGTTAAACCTGCTTGTCCTTGATCAACAATGATATCACCAATCATGGAACCATCATTGTTATTATTTAAAAATTGTGGAACAGCAACAGTAGTTAATGAAGGTAAAAGTACTAAAGTAATACCCGATGCTAGTGCAACTCTAGTGTATGGAAGTGTAATTTTTAAAAAAGTTTTAAATGAACCGTATCCCAAATCATAACTTGCATAAACAAGATTTTTAGGCATGTCGTTCAAAACCGAGTACAAAGGCATGATCATAAATGGTAAGTACAAATAAATTAAACCAATGATTGTTCATATATGACCAAAGGTGGAATTATCATAACCTGCACAAATATCAAAAAATGTTTTTAACCCCACCAGCTTTACTAGGAAACTAGTTCAGACTGGGGCCGTGGCAATAAAAAATATAACTGTACGAAAAATTTTACTTTTGCTTGTTGATAAAAAATAAGCAAATGGATATGCAAGTAAGATACACACAATAGTTGTAATCAAAGCGATAAAAAAGGAAGTTAATATTTTTTGTCAAATAAAACCATTAATGACCGTTCAGTTATCAGCTACAGTTGCACCATCTGCAGGAAGGAATGCCTTAATAAAAATTAATAATAAAGGAATGATCACTAAAATCAGCGAAACAACGGCAAACGGAATTAAAAGCGTTCAATTTTTCTTATGAGTTGAATCTTTGAACTCACGCATGTAAATTTTTGATATTCTAGAATCTAAATTCATTTGGGTTCCTCTTGGTTCTATCTTGCATTACGTGAATATTGCTAATATCTCAATCTAAACCAACATATTGGTTACGATTAATTTGCTTAGTAGACTCTAATAAAATAAAATAATTTTTACATTTTACTTGGACACTATACACTTGTCCTTTATAAATGCTATCAATTACCTTTCCGTTAATAATTCCTTTATTAATTTCTGTTAAATAAATATCTTCGGGTCTGATCATGAATTTCACAGGGATGCCTGGTTTATAACGTTTAGCTGAAGTTTCATCAATGTTTAAGGTTTCATCAAAAAATTTAATTTTGTTTTGGCCAATGTATGTCCCAGTAAATAAATTAGCTTTACCAATAAAACTAGCAACTCATTCATTACGTGGACTATCATAAACTTTCTTTGGTGAATCAATTTGTTCGATGCATCCTTTAGACATTACTACTACTTTGGTAGATAAAGTTAAGGCTTCTTCTTGGTCATGGGTAACAAGAACGAAAGTAATACCTAATTCGCTATGCAAACGTTTTAATTCAATTTGCATTTGTTGACGAACTTTGGCATCTAGTGCAGACAAAGGTTCATCCAATAGTAAAATATCTGGTTCAACAACTAATGCTCGTGCTAATGCAACACGTTGTTGCATTCCACCAGACAATTCGCTCGGATATTTATTTTCGTTTCCAGTAAGACCAACTAATTCAATGATTTGTTCGGTTTTATTCTTAATTTCTTTTTTAGTCAACTTACGACTAGTATTTTTTTTATCAAAATTTTCTTTAGAAATAGTTGGAAAATTTTGTCAATACGAAGAAAGCTTGTCCAAACGGTTATAAGCCATCATTAATTTATCGTATTTAATGTCAATGGGTAATTTGTACAAATATCATTTACGTAACTCTAAAAATAAAATTTCTCATTTGTTAAGATGATTATTATCGTATTTTATTAAGTTTTTGGTTTTTCATATACGTTGATTTCAAATATAACGAAACTCACGCTGCTTGTTTGCTCTAGATAGCTTTAGTTCAGCATCTTGGGTAGTATGTTCGCGTAATTTTCGTAGAAAATAATCGCACTTTATGTTAAATTGTTTTAAACGCATACTTTTGATGTTTTCAACTTCTTTATACGTTTTGTATTGTTCATCTAATTTAACTAATTGTTGTAAAATTTTTCCTTGTTGCTGATTGATTTTTTTAATTTCAGTATTAGCTTTTTTTATGGCTTGGTTATAAATTTTTTCGCTCTCTTTTTTTAATTCAGGCGACACATCTTCAAGTTGTTTACGCATCACTTTTAAACCATAACTAATATTTTGTTTAACATTCATGTTTGGGAATAAGGCATAATCTTGAAAAACGGTAGCGGTTGGCCTTTGATTAATAGGCAATTCCTTAATGTCAATTTCATCTACAAGAATATGACCAGTAGTTGGTGCATCAAAACCTGCGAGCATTTTTAAAATCGTAGTTTTGCCGCAGCCTGATGGTCCTAATAAAGTAACAAATTCACCTTTATTAATAGAAATATTTATGTCCTGAACAGCGATATAGCCGTCATCATAAATTTTTTTAATATCGATTAACTGAATGTAATTCTTTCTAATCATTTTTATTTCCTAAAACATAGCTTTTTATGGCCTTAGCCACAACCAAACTTGGTGGTGCATCTAGGACATATGTAGCAGCTTTACGTACACTTTCGCTAGACGATTTAAGCGTAACAGAATGTGGAGATAAAGCCAGCATAGATATATCATTTTTTTCATCGCCAATTGTCATTGTGTTTTTAACATCAATGTCTAAATAATTACATAATCTTTGCAAAGCATTACCTTTGCTTATGTTGAGTGGCATGATTTCTAGGTTATGCTTAGCACTTGAAGAAACTTCGTATAAATTATTATATTTTTCAAACAAGGCAAAGGCACGTGCTTTATCTTCGGATGACTCAAAAAATAATACAAATTTCATGATTTGATCTAAAGGAGTTTTTTCATCGATAGGTTCATGTTCACGATTAATCCAAAAATTTTTGGTCATTCCCGGATGTTTAATCGCATAATAATCATGCACGAATTTTTGATTAATAGAATAATGTTTTGGGATTTTATTTTTAGCTAAATTTTTAGGATCATCATCTGTAAAAGCTTCAATGGCAATTTGTTTAAGTGGTTTTTTGTTATTTTGAAAGTCTAAAAATATATCAATGATTTGTTTAGCAACTTTTTTATCTATTAGTTTTTTATAAATAAAACGCTGATGGAAAACATCATAAATGCACCCACCATTAGCTCCAATGGAAAAAAGATTCTGTTGATTTTTCACATTTAAATAATTAGCTATGAGCATTGCATTGTCAAGACTTCTACCAGTACATATCACAAATTTTTTATTGTATTTATCAATTAATTGAACAATCATTTCTTTGGCTTGCTTATCAATTTCTTTAGTGTCATCTTTTAATAAAGTGCCATCTAAATCACTAGCGACTAATAGAATTTCATTATTGTTAATGATATATTTATTAATCGCATCACTCACAGCATTTTTTTTGTAATCTAAACAATATGTGGATTTTAGTTTTAGAGAATCGCTTAAAGGTTTAATGGCAATTTTCAGATTAGCTACATCAAACATTGGTAAATCATTATTAGAATCACCCAAAACTGCAATTTGTTGATGATCAATTTTTAGTTGGTCTGCCACATATTTGACGCCAAAACCTTTATTAACATCTTTAAAGTTAATTTCAATTAGTCGTTTATGTGAATATGAAAAAGTTAATTTATTTTTATACTTATTTTTTAAAAAGGTGATGGCCTTACTAATTTTGTTTTTACGGAATGACAATAAATTAATTTTGTAAGCAGACAAATCTTTATGGTCCTTTCTTAATTTAAGTAAATTAACACCTTTGCCGAATCTAATTACTAAGTTAGCAAAAGAATGTGATACATATACTGCATTACGCTCTGTGGCATATTCATTGTAGATTCAAATTAATAGTTTATTTTGTCTAGCAAATTCTTTTATTTCTTGCACAATGTCATTAGGTATTTTGGATTTAAAAGTTTTGCCAGTTTTAACATTTTTAATGTAAGCTCCATTGAAAGCGATAACGTAACTACCATCGACGCCTGCATAATCATAAACTTGTTTAGCATATTTTTCTGCAGAGACAATTGCTCGCCCCGTTGCAATGATTGCATTACCACCTTGTTGTAAATAATCTTTAACTGCTAAAAAATTTAAACGTGAAATGTGTTTAAATTTTGATAATAAAGTGCCATCTAAATCAATTACTAACAATTTATATTTTATCATTTTTGCACTTTTGTCTGTCTATCCTTTTCCTTATAAATTTTCTGCAAGAAAAATTGCGCATATTATACGAATAAATAATTCAAATTTAAAAATAATAAATGCAGCTAAAATTGCGATGTTGTACAAGTGGTTAAAACTATTTACTCATTTTGAAAAATTGCCTCAATAAAGTGTTTTAGCACTCATTCAAATAGTGTGTTAAAATTATTTTTATGAAGATTAATGAACGTCAAAGAAATATCTTGCAAATTATTGTAGAAGAATATGCTTACACCACCGCCCCTATTTCTTCTAAAGAAATTATTGCTAAATACATGCCAGAAATTTCTAGTGCTACTGTAAGAAATGAAATGGCACAATTAGAAAATATGGGACTGTTAGAAAAAACACATACTTCATCTGGGAGGATTCCATCAATCAAAGGGTACAAATATTATGAAGCTAATATTTTGCAACCAAAACTATCAGCTAACATCAAACATAAATTAGAAAAAATCTTTGCTCAAAGAGATTTATCAATTGACACAATTATTGATCAATCAATAACGATTATTAATGAATCGCTCAAATTGCCTTCAATTGTAACTGTTGAACAATCTAACGAGTTATTGAAACGCTTTGATTTAATTCAAATTGACAAACAAACCGCACTAATCTTACTTGTAACTTCAAGCGGTACCATCAATAAAAATACGATTTATCTACATGATTCTAAACAATTGAATGACATTAGCATATGTGTACGTATTTTTAATGATCGTCTTGTGAATACCGCCATTAAAGATATTCCTGATAAAATTGAATCCATTAAAGAAATCATTCGTTCCGCGGTGCATGAGTATGAATTTTGCATTCGTCAAATTATTGAAAAAATCTTTGATTTCAATAGCATTCCACCAGAAACTAAGATTCACGGAACAAAATGATTAACTATGCAGCCAGAATTCCAAAACATTGAGCTATTAAATAAAGTGCTAACGATGTTAGAAGATACAAATGTCTGAAAACACATTTCTTACGTGCAACAGAAAACTGGTAAAACTTTAATAACTTTTGGTAATGAATTTGATGCAGATGAATTAGCCATCGCCTCAACAAGCATATCTGCCAATGGCAGCAAACACCAATTATCTATCATCGGTCCAACACGCATGGATTATTCAAAGATTAAAGGTTTATTGGATTTTATTAAATCCGAGACAGAAAAATTGAGCAATAATTAAGCAGCATGATTTTTACAAAAGTTAAACCGATACCGATTAGATCATTACAAAAACAGTTATTACGAGCACTCAAACAAGTCAACTCAAATTTTTCACCATTAAAAA
Organism: Mycoplasmataceae bacterium; assembly: GCA_031275175.1. Taxonomy (GTDB): domain Bacteria; phylum Bacillota_I; class Bacilli_A; order Mycoplasmatales; family Mycoplasmoidaceae; genus Malacoplasma_A. The sequence goes on along the minus strand of JAISPD010000018.1, from coordinate 19,781 downwards.
CAGCAGACCCAAAAATAAAAATTCTGACATTTTTAGCATATTTTGTTCAAGTTAGTAACCAAATAAATAAGCGTAATTGAAATTTAGATTTAACACATTGAGATCATCTTTTGCATGTTTATTTAAAAATGATTGATTTAAATGAACTTAAAGATACAGAAATAAATGGTGATATAAACCAATTAATTTTTCTTAACACTAATCAAAAAAAAGCTATTAGCGTTGCTTCTACTTATGCACAGTTCATTGCAAAACTGGTTGATGTATTACTCATTAATGACGATGTAAGAAACAAAAAAGAAGAACTAACTACTTTAATGAAATTAATCATGGAGTTATTTTTAATAAATTATTTATCGCCCACACTAATGCGCAGTGCCATTAAAAATTTAAATAATGATTATCAAAAAAAAGTGGATGCTGTTGTTTGTCAATTGGCTTACATAACCAAAATTCATAAACTTTTAAAATCTTTATTGCCAAATAATATTAATGAATTAGTGATATTAATCAATCAATTATTGAAACCAATAAACAAATAACTATTTCTGTATCAATTTACATGCTTTTGTATCCGCATATAAAGTTACATCATCATGATAAATGAGGGTAGTAACAGGTCAAAGCGGATTATATTTATTTTTGAATAATTTATTAACTGCTGCCGCTTTAGATTCACCTACAGCGATTAGAACAATTTTTTTAGCTTGTAAAATAGATTGAATGCCCATAGTGATGACTTGGTTAGGGACATTAATTTTTTCGTCAAATAAAGTCATTAAATTATTTTTGGTAGTCTCGCTAAGTTTTTGTATATGAGTTCATGAATGGAATTTTGTATCTGGTTCATTAGCACCGACATAACCATTAACACCAATTGTTAAGATTAATAAATCAATTCCCCCAAGTGCTTTAATTTTTTTATCGTATGTTTTATAGTTTTTTGAGGTTGGGAAATTGGTATTTTCTAATTTAATGTCTAATTTAGAAAATAAATGTTCTTTCATAAAACTAGTCTTAGTGTGCTTTTGGTGGTGCTTATGAGTCTCAAGATATTCATCTGTGTTAAAAGTAATTGTGTTTTTAAAACTGATTTTTTGTTTATGTGCTTTAGTAATTATTTTGTTATACAAATCTTCCATTGTTATTCCAACACTAAAACCCAGAACGGTATTTTTATTTTTTTTGACAAGAGAGCAAACTAAAGCGGATACATGGTCATTAATTTCTGCATAATTAATGCAAGGGATGAATTTTATAACCTTTTTTCTTTGTAGTAATGGCATAAGTTATTACGAGTGATAATGTTAACATATTAAACTATCAAAAGCTCATAATTAAATCAGTTGTATATAATTCAAATCGTTAAAGATGGTTACACCAAAAGAAACAAATAATCTGGAATCAGAGAGTATTGAAACTCAACAGCAAGAGACTACCAAAATTTCACAATTATTATCACAGCCATTGCTTGTACGAAAATTGAAGTTTTTATTTTTAAAGCCTGAGCAAAAGACATTGTACCGACACCTACAAAACAAAGCGAAAAAGAATATTGACGATGTTAAACCTAATTTTGATCCAGAGAATATTTTTGAAATTGAAAATTTTAACTTTTGATATGACCATCACAGCAAACATGCATTAAAAGACATTAATATTCATATTAAACGACGCAAAGTTACAGCTTTAATTGGACCTTCAGGTTGTGGTAAATCTACATTTATTCGTTGTTTGAATCGCATGAACAACCAAATTGAAGGAACTAGTAGCGAGGGATCAATTTATTTTGATAAGGGGATAAATTTAGCTAGTAAAAAAATAAGTACATTAGAGTTAACCACGAGGGTGGGGATGATTTTTCAAAAACCATCACCATTCCCGATGAGCATTTATGAAAATGTAGCTTATGGTCCACGTTCTCATGGTATTAATGATAAAAAAATGTTGGATGAGATTGTTGAAGAAGCTTTAAAAGGAGCAGCGTTGTGAGAAGAAGTAAAACATAATCTATTTGATTTAGGTACTTCATTATCTGGAGGGCAACAACAACGATTATGTATTGCACGAGCAATTGCACTAAAACCTGAAACCTTGTTGATGGATGAACCTACTAGTGGACTTGATCCAATAGCTACTAGTAAGATTGAAATTTTAATTAACCAATTAAAACAACATTTTACTATCATTATAGTGACACACTCAATGGCTCAAGCACAACGAGTTAGTGATGAAACGGCTTTCTTTTATCAAGGTAGTGTGATTGAAATGGGTAGCACAAAACAAATGTTTACTGCACCTAAAAATAAAAAAACAAGAGAATATATCTCTGGGAAAATAGGTTAATAATATGGATTTAATGTGATACATGTGGGTTGGGTTTATTGCATCGGGAGCGATCGCGATTTTTACTACTCCGCAATTAATTAATTTAATTAAAACACGAAATACCACACACATTAATATTCCTATGTATGCGATTTACTTAGTGGGTTGCTTTTTATTTTTAATTGGTGGCATATGTATGGTTTTAGGTTATGGTATTGGCAAGGATAAGAGTATTGGGAAATGTTTATCTTCTGGATTACCATTAATTATTGCTCAATCAATTTGTGGTTTGATTTCTTCCGTAATTTTTGGTTGAAAATTAAAAAATTATTTTCGAGCAAAGAAAGCAAATGTTACTGAAACGCAATATTGCAAACAACTTAAATCAATTTATGATGAATATAAACACAAGATTCGTTCCCTTAGTCATAAAGATGAACAAACGGTTAAAGTAGTGGAGGAGAAATAATATGGATGAATTTGTAACCATTATCATGACAATTGGTGCAGTTTTCATTGGTATTTTTTCACTGCCTAATTTAATAAAAGTTTTACGCACTAAGAATACGATTGGCATTAACTTACCTATGTATTTAATTTTTACATTTGCTTGCATCATGTTTGTAATTTATGGCTTGGGAATGACAATAAATGGTAATTTATCAGGAGGATTACCGATCTTAATTTCTAATGCATTCTGTGTTGCCATCGCTGTTGTAACCTTATCCATTAAATTTAAAAATATTCGGATTGCTAAAAAAGCTAACATGACTGAATCTGCATATTGAGAGTCACACTACAAGAAGGATTAGATAAACCACGATGAACTACGAAATAATGAAACAATCGGAACGTGAACTTCAGTCTGAATTTCTGAAATTTTGTGAACATGTGTATAAAACATGGGAATTTATTTGTAAGAACATTAAAAATAAAACTTTTTCACAAAAAGAATTAGAAGAAGTTTATCGAATGGAGGATATTTCTAATCATTTTGAAGCACAAATTCAAGATGATTGCATTTGGGTAATCTCTAAAAATGAACCATTAGCTAATCATTTACGATATATCATTGCCGTATTAAATTCAATTAAAGATTTAGAAAGAATGGCAGATTATGCGATTAATGCTGCACGATTCTTTGTGCATAATCAAATAACAAACGAGATGCGAACTTTAATTGTAGCATTAATTAAAGATGCACTAATAGCGATTAAAAAAGTAAATGATTCACTAAAAGTTAAACCGGCAATCGATACTTATAAAACATGTCAAAAGGTGCATGTGACATTTAGAAATAATTACGCTAAATTAATTGTGAAATTATCAGAAATCTTGAAAAGACTTTCAGTTGACCAAATTCAAAAATTATTTCAAGGTGTTATTATCATTATTAAGCACATTGAACGTTTAATGGATCACGTTGCTAATATTTCTGAAAATTTCATTTTTATTAAGCAACCTGATTTATTTTTTGGTAAACAAAGCAAGCAATTCATTAAAGACCATGGCAAATAAAAAAATAACCTATGCCGTAAGTGGCGTTAATATCCAGGAAGGATATAAAGAAGTTCAATTAATCAAACATTTAGCAAAATCTACTTATAGCAAACAAGTCTTGAATAATCTTGGTTCATTTGCTGGCATGTTTAAAATCCCCAAAGGAATGCAAGCACCGATTTTAGTCTCTGGCACTGATGGTGTTGGTACAAAAATTGCGATTGCTTGTCAACAAAAAAAATATGATACGGTAGGGATAGATTGCGTAGCGATGTGTGTGAATGATATTTTATGTCATGGAGCAACCCCATTATTTTTCCTTGACTACATTGCCTGCGGTAAATTAGATGCATTTATAGCTAGAGATTTGGTTAAAGGGGTTGTCGCAGGATGTAAATTAGCAAATTGTGCATTAATTGGTGGAGAAACAGCGGAAATGCCTGGATTTTATAAAGCTGGCGATTATGATCTAGCTGGTTTTTCTGTGGGGGTTGTAGAACAGCAACAAATAGTTAATGGTAATAATATTGAAATTGGTGATGTTTTAATTGGTATTAGTGCTAGTGGATGTCATTCGAATGGGTTTTCATTGATTAGAAAAGTTTTTAAAAATTTAAATGAGTACTTTAATCATCAACCAATATGAAAAGAATTATTAAAACCAACCAAGATTTATGTTAAACCAGTTTTAACTTTAATGAAACAAGTCAAAGTTAAAGGGATGGCACATATCACTGGTGGTGGTTTTATTGAAAACGTCCCAAGAATGCTAACAAGAACCAACATGCAAATTGTGATTCATAAAAATAGTTATCCGTTACCAAAGATTTTTAAATTAATTAATGAACGAGGTGTTGAGTTGGACCATATGTACAACACTTTTAATATGGGTATTGGTTTTGTACTTTGTGTGACACCAAAAGATGCCAAAAAAACTATGCGAATTTTAAAACAAAACGGGGAAACGGCTTATGAAATTGGATACATCGCAAAAGGAAGGAAACCAATTTGTTTAAAATAGCTGTTTTAGTAAGTGGTAACGGTTCCAATTTACAAGCAATTATTGATGCCATTGAAAACCACGAATTAGAAGTAGAGTTATCTTTAGTGATCTCATCACGCACTGATGCTTATGCACTAAAGCGTGCACAACAACACAACATTAAAACGTATACAATTACCAAGACAAACACAGACCGAAGTAATGCTATCTCAGAATTGTGTCAACAATTTCATGTTGATCTTATTGTGTTAGCTGGGTATTTGGGAATTTTAAAAGGTGAAATACTAAAGTCTTACAAAAATAAAATTATTAATATTCACCCTGCATTATTACCAAAATATGGTGGCAGAGGTATGTATGGTCTTCACGTACATCAAGCAGTGATTAATGCACACGAAAGCGAATCTGGTTGTACAGTTCATTTTGTGAACGAAGAAATTGATGCTGGAGCCATTATTTTACAAGCGAAGGTAAATGTAACTTCTGATGATACACCGGAAAGTTTGGCAAAAAAAGTTGCCGTGCATGAACATAAGTTATTATTGCAAGCAATCAAACTATTTTTATAATCTAAACGAATATGAAAAAACGTGCATTAATTAGTGTTTATGAAAAAGATGGTATTTTAGAATTAGCTAAGTACTTCGTTACCAACGATGTGCAAATTATTTCTACTGGTGGAACTTATAAGTATTTAAAGGACAACCAAATACCAGTAATTGAAATAAATGAAATTACTCATTTCCCAGAAATCTTAGATGGTCGTGTTAAAACTTTACACCCTAGTATTCATGCAGGCATTTTAGCAAAACGTGAGAATAGAAATCATATGGAAACAATTACAAACCAGCAAATTAAACCAATTGATTTTGTAATTGTTAATCTTTATCCTTTTTTTGACAAAGTCAAAGAAGATTTGACTTTTGAACAAAAATTAGAATTTATTGATATTGGTGGGCCAACAATGTTAAGAGCTGCTGCCAAAAATTTTCAAGATGTTGTTGTCATTTATGATAAGAATGATTACCCAGAACTAATAAAACAAATGACTGATGGCAATATAACTTTAGACTTTAAACGTAAATTAGCTGGGAAAGTATTTAATTTAATGAGTGCGTATGATGGGGCTGTTAGTCAATTTATGTTAAAAGATGAATATCCACCATTCTATACAACTTCATTTAAAAAAACTCAAATGTTACGTTACGGTGAGAACCCTCATCAATCAGCCTGTTTTTATGGTTCAACTATAACTGGTGGTTCGATGAACACATTTGAAATATTAAATGGTAAAGAACTTTCATACAACAATATTAAAGATGTGGATATCGCTTGAAAAGCAGTTAACGATTTTGATACTCCAGCTTGTTGTGCTTTAAAACACAACACACCGTGTGGTTTTGCCGTTGGTAAAGATGACTTAGATGCCTATTTAAAAGCCTACCATGTAGATCCAACTAGTATTTTTGGAGGAATTGTTGCTTTTAATTGTAAGGTTGATAAAGCGACTGCTCAGGAATTGGTTAAAATCTTTTTAGAAATAGTGGCTGCTCCTAGTTATGAGAAAGATGCACTAGCAATTTTGCAATCTAAAAAGAATTTAAGAGTTATTAAAATCAACCATCAACCGCAAGATCAACATTGTATGACTTCAGTTGATGGTGGACTATTAGTTCAATCAGAAGATCAGAAATTTTTTGAAACCATGAAGGTGGTTACAAATACTTTACCCACAGTAGATCAAATGAAAGATTTAGAATTTGCTATGAAAGTAGTGAAGTTTGTTAAATCGAATGCAATTGTGGTGGCACATCATGGAGTAGCGTTAGGTATTAGTGGTGGTCAAGTTAATCGAATTTGACCAGCAATGGATGCATTAAAACGTGGTAAAGGAGCAACGGTATTAGCTTCTGATGCTTTTTTTCCATTCCGTGATGTTGTTGATGAAGCTGCTAAATATGGTATTAAAGCAATTATTCAACCAGGTGGCTCCATAAAAGATCAAGCCTCGATCGATGCTGCCAACGAACACCATATTGCAATGGTATTTACTGGTATTCGTCACTTTAAACATTAAGGTTAGTGATTTTATTTACCCGGAAGTTTAATCATTGCATCAACTAAAATACCCAAAGAATTTAATTGCTTTGCACCATTTAATTCTGGTAATTCAACGACCACTAATGCACCAACTGGTTTTGCTTTTAATAATCTAATTAGTTTTATAATCGCTTTAATTGTTCCGCCAGTCGCCAATAAATCATCCACAATCAATACACGAGCATTTGGCTTAATATCATCACGATGAATTTCTAAAGATACTTTACTATATTCAATGTTTTCAGTAACCGAAATTGTTGGACGTGGTAATTTACCTTTTTTACGTACAGGAATAAACGGAATATGTAATTTTTGAGCGAGTGGAATACCAAAGAAGTAACCACGTGTTTCTGGGGCAACGATGTAATCTATTTTCATCTTTTTAACTTTTTTAACTAATTCATTAATAACGATTTTTAAGATTTTAGGCTTTGCTAAAATTGGTGTCAAATCTTTAAACTGTACACCTTTGATTGGAAAATTGGGAATGTTAGGAATGTTCTTAGCAATAAGTTTCTGGATATTTGTGGACATACCCAATAATTTTAAACGAAATTAGTAATGTTTATGAGACATTTTACTTATTCGTTTTCTATGATCATTGTGATTACGGACAATGGCGGGAATTAACATTATTCCAAGGAATAAAAATAACACCACAATTTGTGAAGCAGCACCAACAATATCTACAATTGTAATATGAGCATTTACTCCTGGTGGTATAGGAATAGTACCGTCGTAATAATCAATAATATAAACTAAATTACCAATGGATTGAATGGGAATGAAAAATATTCCTGACCCCATAATTAATAAACTTACAATTCCACTAGGTAATAAAAATTTCGAATGAGTTACTTTAATATGGTTAGTTTTACGATTACGCATTACTCCTAAAATTGCCAATAAAATTATGATAAAAGCAAAGGCAGCATTCCAATCACCTAATAAATCTGCAAAGGAATACAAATTCATTACATATTGACTACCATAATTTTTATTCTCTCATCCAGGGATTGCTCCATAATGACTGGTGTTTAAAAAATTCAGACCAATAATTGTAAAAATAATGAATCAAAAAATCGTGATCAAATAACTTGTTAACACCCCCATGGTTGGGCTATTATTTTTGGCATGAGATTTTAATCAACCAGCAAATGGCAATTCCATGTTATTAATTAAATCGCGATAATAATTTCCTGCATAAACTGATACACCATTGATAATGCCTAAAATACCAATTGCGACGCATAAATTAGCAATTTGAAAAATTCATCTGGATAATTGTAAATCAGATATTTTTCCACTATGTGTGCCAAACAATAATGATAACGAAATAATTATGTCTAATGCACTAACAATTGCCATTCCTAAACCCATTGCTGAAGAAATTTTCTTAGGTTCTTTCATAACTCCCTGAATCCCAGCAGTTGAATAAAAACCATCAAAGGCGAAAAAGATTGCGGGGATGGAACTTAGAATCCCTAAGACGGGAAGTTTGTCACTGAACAGAGGTAAATGCCCATCATAGACAGGATATACAGGAAACATTGTATTGTCTGTGCCTTTACCTAAACCTAATAAAATAAAACCAGCAATTGCAGCAAAAATAATTGGCAAAAACTTTATTGCTGTAACAATTCAATTTTGTAAATTAGCAGCTTTGGTAGATAAACCTGTAATTCAAATAAATCAACTAGAAATTGCAAACGAAATCAAGATTAGTCAATACCATTCAATAGCAAAACCAAATGTTTCTTGTAATGTCATTACAAGGTAGAAGGGCATAATGAAATAATAGATTGATAAGTGCAGATAACTCATAAAATTTTTACTACATAAGAAAATTATCTTGCTATTAAATTTTCTTACCCATCCAACTATTCCTTGATGATTATTATGAATGCCGCTACAAATTTCTGGTAACGCCAGTGCTAAAGCTAAAATACCGATAATGGAAATTAATCAACTAATAATGGCAAATAAAATTGATCCATGAACATTATTTAAAATTTCATGGTTCTTAATAAAAATTCCTGCACCAATTGAAGAACCTATAACTAGACTAACGGTTGAAACAAATCCAATTTTCTTTTTAGTAGGGATTACCTCAATTGGTGAAGGACTAGCAGCATTGATTGATTCTGAAAGTTTTTTAACAATATGATATTTCGCGCTCATAATTAATTTTATAATACTTATCATAAAGAGTAAATTTTGGTTATGAAAATTATGTTAATTGGGTCAGGTGGTCGTGAACATGCTTTGGCTTGGAAACTGGCACAGAGTAAAAAGGTAACTACTATTTATGTTGTTCCTGGTAATGCTGGTACAGAAATGATTAGTAAATGTTGCAATGTGAATTTATTTACTAATGAAAATTTAGTAAATTTTGCCAAAGACAATCACATTGATTTAACCATTGTCGGCCCAGAAAACCTATTAGTAGAGGGAATAGTTAATCTATTTAAACAAAATAAATTAGATATTATTGGTCCATCACAAAAAGCAGCACAATTAGAGGGTAACAAAACATACGCTAAACAATTTATGGAACGCTTTAAGATTCCAACTGCTAAATTTAAAGTATTCTCAGAACCTCATAGTGCTTTGGCATATTTAGAGAACACCACTACTTTTCCAGTCGTTGTGAAAGCAAATGGTTTAGCTGCTGGGAAAGGCGTTGTTATTTGCAAAAATTTAAAGGCAGCGAGAGAAACAATCACAGATTTTATGATTGATCATTCTTTAAAAGATGCGGGTAATTCCATTGTGATGGAAGAATTTTTCTCTGGTGTTGAAACATCAATCATTTGCATTACTGATGGAAAAACCATGGTACCGCTAGTATCAGCACAAGATCATAAAACGATTCATGAACATGGAGTTGGTCTTAATACAGGTGGAATGGGAGCGGTTTGCCCTAATCCACACGTTAATCAAAAAGTTATGGATGATTTTACCAAACATATCATGATTCCCACATTGAATGGCATCAAACAATCTAAATTAGATTTTCACGGTTTTTTATTCTTTGGCATTATGATTACAAATAATGGATGCAAGTGCTTGGAATATAATGTACGGATGGGCGACCCAGAATGTCAATCAATAGTCCCTTTAATGAATTTTGATTTAGTAGCATTGTTTCAAACTGTAATCAAAAATCAGTTGCATACTTTTAAATTCTTGTGAAAAAAAGGCACAGCAATTAATATTGTTTTAGCATCGAATGGATACCCTAAAAATTATAAAATCGGATATCAAATAAACATTCAACATCAACCATTAGTATTTTTTGCTAATACCATTATTAAAGAAAATAAGTTATTAACAAATGGTGGACGAGTTCTATCGGTTGTAGCAGTTGGTAAAAGTGTAAAAGATGCTTATGTAAAAGTTTATAAAGAAATTAAAAATATTAATTTTAAAAGAATGTATTTTCGCAAAGACATTGGTTTAAATTAATTTTTTTTCTTTGATGTTTGCTTACTTTCCAAAAATTTAGCAAAGTTTTCTTGATCTCTAAGATATCAATCAGGTACATTTTGAGCGTAATATTCTCGTTTACGTTCTCAAGATTTCTTACGAAAAGCTTGTCATTCTGTCTCAGACATTTCTAATATTTCTTTTGATGTTATTTCCATGAGAATATTATACGATAACAAATCAATGATAATTTATTTTCCAGAAAGGAAACACGAACTAGTTAAGTAATTTAACATTTACTATGACACCATAGTAATATATAATTTATTTGTAATACAGAGACACAAAAAAATATGAGTAGTAAAAAAATCAGTCAACAAAAAATGGCTAATGATCTTTATCAATTAGTTAAAAAATATGGGATTCTTGATTATGAAAATTGCATGACTAGATTGCGATTAAAACTAAAACAAAAAGACGTGTTAGATATAGAATTGCTTAAAAAAGTACCGGGTGTAATTAATGTTATTCATCCTAAAGGCAGTGACGAATATCAAATTATTTTGGGCCCTGGAACAGTAGCTAAAGTTTATGACGAGTTCAAAAAAATTGCAGATAGCACTCCAACAAATAGTACTACACCATCATTAAAAGAAGTTGCCAATCAAGTTAAATTTGAAAATCAACAAAAGCGTAGTAATTTAATAACAACTGCTTTAAGTAAATTTGCCAAAATATTTGCTCCCTTAATTCCGGCCTTTATCGGTGCTGGTCTATTTGCTGGTATTGCAGGAATCATGCAATCATCTGTGCAAAACAATTGACAAGGTCACGAAACACTTCAAAAATGATATTCGGTATTTAATATCGTGAATACGGTTTGATTGCAAGTGTTCTTAGTTATTTTTGGTTGAAGATTTGCCGAAGCTTTTGGCGGGAAAGGATATATTGGTGCAATTATTGGTGCATTGTTTATGTCTAATGCCTTTACTAATCAATTATGAACCGCTCTGGGGACGACTACCACTGTAACTGTTGATTTTAAAGAAGGAGCGAACCCAGTGACGGTTACTATCTTTGGGGGGGCATTCCTAGGGATTAACATTGATGTTAATCATCTTTGATATAACTGATTTACATCAGGTTTAACAACAGTAAGTTCATATGCTGATTATCATTATTTAGATGGCACATTAGTAGGTCACTCATTAGATTCATTAGGTTCACCACATGGTTCAATGTTTGGGGTAATTTTAGGAATTACTGGTGCTATTTATTTTGAAAAATTTGTTAGCAAATGAATGCCAGATGTAGTTAGTCCAATATTTACTCCTTTTTTAGTTATCGTAACTTTCATGGTATTTAATTTCCTATTAATCATTCCGCTTTCTGGTTATTTATTCTTGGCAGTTAGTACAGCATTCCAATTCTTAACTCAAGGAATTTTCGCTCCATTTGGTGATGCTTTATTAGCTGGTATTTTCTTAATCTGTGTAGTGTTTGGAATTCATCAAGGATTCTTACCAGTTTATTTTGCTTTAATGGTTAAATACAATATTAATACTTTGTTCCCTGTATTAGCTTTAGCTGGTGCTAGTCAAGTTGGATGTGCGATTGCAATGTTCTTTATTGCAAATAAAGGTGGTACTTTCCGTAAACAAATTGCGAGTGCAATTGTTCCTGGATTTTTAGGTATTGGGGAACCACTAATATATGGAGTTTCTTTGCCAAGAATTGTACCATTTGTTACGGCATGTATAGGAGCGATGCTTCCTGGATTCTTTGTCGGGGCATTAAATCAATGGGGACACATTAACATGGGGTTGTTAATGCCTACAGGCCCTAGTGGTTTATTAGCATTGCCAATGATTACTTCATCTGCAGGTGTTTGACAAGGTTATGTGGTTTATATTTCAGGTCTAGTTTTGGGTTATATTTCAGGGTGTGGATTTACTTTCTTAGGTTATAAAATATTTAAAAATAATGCAAAAATCAATTGAAATTTAGCATAAAAAATTAATGAAATTAAAAAATAAATTCATCTATCTATCTGTAAGCACTTTTAGTTTAATCACTCCGATAACTGTTTCTGCTTGTTCAACTACCAAATATCCGATGTTAACAGATTATACGAACAATCCAACAGCAGTTGGTGCTGATCAGACTTTATTAGATGCTTTAGACTTTTATATAAATGAGCGCGTTTGGGAGGGGAGCAAAAGTAGTATTAATAAATCAAGTGCAAACCCTAGTACTTCATTAGCTTTCCCAAGCATACAAATAAGTGCGGCTAAAGATAATAAAATTTTTTATCAAAAAACCTTTGGCTATGCTTACATGTACAAAGATGGTCAATCTGCTGACATTGGTGGTACAGGTGGGACTGTAGGTGATTTGTTACCCGACGAGCAAAGGGTAAAGGCAACTAATGAAACGATGTATGACTTAGCTTCCAACACGAAAATGTATGCGGGGATGTTTGCCATTCAATTTTTAATCCAAAATCACAAAATCGGTTCATTGGATGATAAGGTTAGTAAATATATACCAGAGTTTAATCATCAATTTGCTAATGTACCGGTTAGTTTGAATAGTGAAGAAAAAGGTTCAATGAATCTTCAAGACATTACCATATACAACTTATTAACACACACTTCAGGATTAAAAGCTTCTCCTTATGACTACATTGTTAGTGCTAGCAAGGATTGCGTTGATGGTAATAAACACAAGGTAAGAGATTTTGACGGTTTATTACTCGCTCTGATATTGATTGAACCTGATTTTATTTTTGGTAATGATCAACAATATAGCGATATTGATTTTATGTTGGTTGATCTTTTAGTTAACCGAATCACTGGGCAACGGATTGATCAATTTAATCAAAATAATATTTATCATCCTTTAGGTTTGAAACACACAATGTACAATCCGCTAAAAAGGGAAATATCATTAAGTAATTTAGCGGCAACAGAACTTCAAGGTAATACGCGTCAAGGGTTAAGAAATGACACGCCAGATGATTTTACAGATATGCGTAAAGTGCAAATTAGGGGCGAGGTTCATGATGAAGTTTCATACTATAGTATGAATGGTATATCTGGACACGCTGGTTTATTTTCTACAGCTGGTGAATTAAATATTTTACAAAGCATAATGTTAAATGGTGGCGGATATGGAAACCACAGATTTTTTGATCAATCATTAATTGATAAAGTAATTACGCCTATAGCAAACCCTAAAGATCCAAATAATTTTCAATTTGGTATTGGTTGAAAAGTAAAATCAGGGAATCAAAATAATTACATCTTTGGAAGACAACCATCACAATCAACATATGGTCACGATGGGTGAACTGGAACTTTTACAATCATTGACTCAGAAAATAAAATAGTTATTGCGATTTTAACCAATTCCATTAATACTTTGCTTTCAAGAAACGATGAAGCATTACCGAAACAAAATTATTTTTTTGGCAAATATAATTATTTTAATCCTAATAGTGACGATGTTTATTTGGGTGATGGATTAAATCGAATTGGACAAACTGTTTCAGAAAAAATATATGAAGCTTTAGGATTTAAACTATAAAAATATGAAGCAAATTAATTTACAAAAAATAATCACAGAGAGCGTTAATCCTAAATCTATTGATATTGATTTGATGTCGTCATTAAATATCGCTAGAACTATTAACCAAGAAGACAATAAAATTACTAAAGCAATTGTTACGCAACTTAAAAATATAGCAAAAGCTATTGATGCAATTGTGTTGACTTTTATTAAAGGTGGAAGATTAGTTTATATAGGAGCTGGTACTAGTGGTCGACTTGGTATTTTAGACGCTAGTGAAATACCGCCAACCTATGGTGCACCTTCTAATTTAGTTATTGGTTTAATCGCTGGTGGTAAAAAAGCTATTTTAAATGCTGTAGAAGGAGCAGAAGATGATCAACAAGCAGCGATTAATGATTTAAAAAAAATTAAATTTAGTTCTAACGATACGCTTGTGGGTATAAGCGCTAGCGGAAGAACCCCATATGTCGTTAGGGGATTACAATTTGCTAAACAACTTAAAGCGAGGACAGTCGCCATTTCAACCAACAAGAATTCTGATATTGGTAAGCTTGCACAGATTAAAATTGAAGTCATCACTGGTCCTGAAGTTATTACGGGATCAACAAGGATGAAATCTGGTACAGCACAAAAAATGGTGCTCAATATGCTCTCCACTGGAGCAATGATTAAAATGGGCAAAGTTTATCGTAATTTAATGGTAGATGTATTACCAAAAAACGCTAAACTAGTAAGCCGCGTACATAATATTGTTAAAACTTTAACAAATGCGAACGAAACTATAATAAATCGTACATTACAGATAACTAAAAATCGCGTTAAAGAAGCGGTAGTCATGATTAAAAAACATGTGGATTATCCAACGGCTGTCAAACTATTAAAACAAAATCACGGTATACTTAGAAAAGTTATTGATTAATATGCGTAAAGTTGTTTTAGGCATTTCCGTTTATCCTCGTCATAGTGATTTTAAAGAAATCCAGACATATCTAACTAAAGCCAAAGCTAATGGTTTTAGTAAGATATTCACTTCACTTTTTTATTTAGATCAACCATCATTGAAAGTTAATTTGCCAAAATACCTAAATTTTTTTAAATTAGCTAAAAAGCTCGGGTTTTACATTATCGCCGATATTGGCCCAGAAGTGCTAAAAGTTTTAGATGATGACTATCAATTTACTAAATTAAAATCATTTGGCATTGATTGTCTCAGATTGGATACTCCACTATTAGCAAGTGTCGTTGCAGACGCCACCTATCAAGGCTTAGATATTCAAATTAATGCATCAAATGATAACAAATTTATTGACGATGTTTTATCTCTTGAGGCTAACAAATCCAGAATTAGTGTGATGCATAATTTTTATCCTTTAGATCAAACTGGATTAGGGTGACAATATTTTATGCGTTGTAATAAAAAATATGCAGCATTGAAATTACCAAACGCAGTTTTTATTACAAGTCAATCGGCTTTTTTTGGACAACAACCTAATACAAAAAACCAAGTTAAATTACCAACAATTGAAAAACACCGTAATTCATCAATTGAACAGCAAGCAATCGACATTCTAGAATACACAAAGATTCAAGAAATTTTTATTGGTAATTATCCTGCTTCCGATCAAGAACTAGTTAGTTTAAAAAAATATGCTAAGCACTTTAATCGGCCACAATCAAATGATAGTGTCGTCAAATTGAAAGCTCACATCATTAAAGGTTTACAAGCAAACGAAACAAAAATTCTTGCTTACAAAAACCATTTTCGCCGCGGTGATTTAACTGAAGGTTTTATTAGAAGCACTAACACACGCATTTTATATCGTGATGTTAAACCAAGAGGAAATGTTAAAAAAGCACAAATTGGTGACATAGTTATTATCAACAATAATAACCCACACTACGTCGGAGAACTTTGAATTATTATTCGTAAAAATTTCCTATTTACTTCTAACATTTTTAATTATGTAGGCAAAATAGATAAAACGGATTTTAATAAAATGAACAAGATTAATTCGTGAACAAGATTTAAAATAATTAATTAATGTTACGATGTCTTATTAGTAATTAGTACTAATAGACAAAAACTATAGCTTATTTTGCTCCGCTACCATTTGTTTTAAAGTAGTACGACGTTCTGTTGCTTCTTTGGCACTTGCAGCAAAGAGAACTTTTGCATGTTCAGGTGATTTTTTCATTAATGAAACATAACGATTTTCACCGTCTAAAAATTCTTGATAGGAACGTGTTGGTTCGGGTGAGTCAATTGTTAATGGTGAATTGGGATTTCTTGGATCGTAACGATAAAGTGTTCAATATCCTGTTTCCACAGCTTTCTTTTCAATTGCTTGAGAGTTAGACAAATTAATACCATGATTAATACATGGTGCGTAAGCAATTACAATTGATGGGCCATCATAAGATTCCGCTTCAATGAGAGCCTTAATTAATTGTGCTTGATTAGCGCCCATGGCAACTTGAGCAACATAAACGTGTTTGTAACTCATGGCAATTAATCCTAAGTCTTTTTTACGTGTAGTTTTCCCATTAGCCGCAAATTTAGCGATGGAACCTGCTGGAGTGGCTTTTGATGATTGACCACCAGTATTTGAATAAACTTCAGTATCCAGAACTAAAATATTGATGTTTTCATTTTGAGCGATTACATGGTCTAACCCACCATAGCCAATGTCGTAAGCTCAACCATCACCACCGATAATTCATTGTGATTTTTTAGGTAATTGGTCAATTGTCGCTAAAGCTTGAGTAACATCTTGATTCTTAGGATTGATAGTTTTAAGTAATTGTTCAACAGTTTTAGTTTTAATTTTTGATTCAGGTTTATCTTTAACAGCAATTAAATCATTGATTGCTGTAGCTAATTCACCACCTCGTTCCTTAGCGATTTTAACCAATCGATCATAAGCTTCAGCTCTTTGATAATCAGTTGCTAATCGCATCCCGTAGCCAAATTCTGCATTATCTTCAAATAAAGAATTCGCCCAAGATGGACCGCACCCTTCTTGATCAATTGTATATGGATTACTTGGCGCACTGCCTCCATATATTGAAGAACAACCCGTTGCATTGGCAATTAACATAGAATCACCAAACAAACGTGATACTAAAGTGACATAAGGTGTTTCACCACATCCTGCACAAGCTCCTGAAAATTCAAAATAAGGTTTCTTAAATTGAACACCCAACACTGTAGACTCAGGAAACTTGGTTTGCTTAACTGGTGTTATGTTATTTAAAAATGCTCAATTAGTTTCACCATCATTAGCAACTTCGCGTAATGGAGTCATTTGTAATGTTTTCGTTTCGCCTTCTTTAGCTAATTTATTAACTGGACAAGTGCGTGCACATGATTCACAACCTGTACAGTCAAATGGTGATGCTTGCACAACGAATTTACTATTAGGTGCAGCAATTGCAATTTTAGATTTCAAACTCTTAGGTGCATTTTCCATATCACTATCAGATACTAAAAAACTACGAATAACACCATGAGGGCAAACTAATGAACATTGACCACACTGTGCACATTTTTCAGGATTCCAAACTGGGATATTTAAAGCAATACCACGCTTTTCGTATTGGGTGGTACCATTAGGCACAGAACCATCTGGGCTAAACTCAGATACTTTCATTGCATCGCCTTGGCGAGCATTAATTCGGTTGACTCAATTTTTAAAATATTCATTATATTTACGAGTTTTGGTAAATGATTCAGTTTTGGCATTAATAATTTTTTTAATATCAACTTCGCGTAAATCAGTCGTTGCTGATTCTATCGCTTTCATGTTAGCTGCTAAAATTTTTTCACCTTTTTTACCATAAGCTTTAGTGGCAAATTCTTTCATTTCAGCTTCAGCAAGTTGATAAGGAATAATGTTAGTTATCTTGAAGAAGCATGCTTGCATAATAACGTTTATACGATTGCCAAGTCCAGCCGTTCTAGCAACATCAAATGCAGGGATCACAAACATTCGTGGGTGTGCATTTTTTAAATGTTTTTTAAATTCATCAGATAAATCTCGTGCCAATTGTTCATCAGTTAAAGATGTGTTTAATAATACGTAACCACCTTTTTTAAGTCCAGCCAAAACATCATATTGGTTGATAAAAGCATAATTATGAATTGCAATAAAATCTGCGTTTTTTACAAGATATGGAGTATAAAATGGCTTGTCACTCACACGTAAATGTGAAGTGGTTAAAGAGCCTGATTTTTTAGAATCATATTCAAAATAACCTTGTACATATTTTGATGTAGTTTCTCCAATAATTTTAATACTAGATTTGTTAGCACTAACTGTACCATCACTTCCTAGTCCATAAAATTTCATTTCGAAATATTTGGCATCTAATGTTTTGAATCGTTTTGGTTCTGGTAATGATAGGTGTGTGACATCATCTTTAATTCCGACAGTGAAATGATTAATAGGCTTATTACTTTCTAGGTTTTCAAAAATACTAGCAACTTCACTTGGTGTAAATTCTTTGCCTGCTAAACCATAACGTCCACCAAAACATTTGATATTGTCACGTTTGGTTTCTTTTAATGCCGCAACTACATCTAAATACAAAGGTTCGCCTAATGATCCTGCTTCTTTAGTACGGTCTAAAACAGCGATGCGTTTTGTAGTTTTTGGTAACGCTCCAACAAAAGCTTGTGCATTAAATGGTCGGTATAGTCTAACTTTTACTAACCCAAACTTATCGCCTTTGCCATTTAAATAATCAATTGTTTCAGCAGCTGTATCACAACCTGATCCCATCATTACAATTACATCAGTGGCATTTTTGTTTCCCACATATTGGAATGGTTGATAAACACGTCCAAACTTTTTAGCAAATGTTTGCATCACAGAATTAATAATTTCGTAAGATGCTTCATAATATTTATTAGATGCTTCCGCAGCTTGGAATCAAATATCAGAATTTTGTGCAGTACCAGTTTGTTTAGGATGTAATGGGTTATGTGCACGTTTTTTAAATTCAGCTATTCCTTTGGTTGGCAACATACTAAGCATTAAATTATCATCTAACACTTCCACTTTAGTAATTTCATGTGATGTTCTAAATCCATCAAAAAAATGTAAAATTGGTAAACTTGTTTTATATGTAGCAACGTGTGCAATAAAAGCTAAATCCATAACTTCTTGTGAGTTGTTGGACGCAAGCATTAAAAAACCAGTTTGTCTAGTAGCCATTACATCAGTGTGGTCACCAAAAATACTCAAAGCATGACTAGCAATAGTTCTAGCTGATACATGGAACACGCAAGGCAATTTTTCTCCTGCAATTTTATACATGTTTGGAATCATTAAAAGTAATCCTTGACTAGCAGTATAAGTAGTAGTCATGGCTCCTGCAGCTAAACTACCATGAACGGCACCGGCGGCACCGGCTTCTGATTGTAATTCAGCAAATTTAACAATTCTACCAAACAAGTTTTTTTTGTTAGTAGCCGCTAATTCATCTCCATATTCCGCCATTGGGGATGAAGGTGTAATTGGGTAAATCGCTGCAACTTCGCTCATCATGTACCCAATATATCCAGCAGCAGTGTTGCCATCCATTGCGATCATTTTTTTTTTCATACAATTCTCCTTTTAAGAATTTTTAATTATTTAATTAATATATTGATAATTTAATCAAATTATATACTCATGATTCATAGTGATTAAATAAATGTTACAAATATGAAAAAAATATGAAATTGTTCCCCGAAGTTAACTCTAAAGTTAGCAATTAACTTGAACCCACTTATTATACACTTCGTTGGCCGATAAATAGTTTAATGAGCCACGATAAATATTGTTAACTCAATCTACAGCCTCTT